>NZ_JBLXXR010000024.1:0-30244 GCF_048513535.1 Rothia sp. CCM 9416
CACAGCTAAATGATCCGGGTGAGCCTGCACATCATCCACCTGCTTCTGATCAAGCCCCGCAGATCCTAGGAAGACGGCGCTATCAACTTGTGTTTTCATTTCAGTCATACCGGAAAAGGTTGTATCTGTTCCATAGGAATGAGCAACAGTATTGAGGCGGATATTGTCCTCTCCCCGTAAAGTATTCAGCGTATCCAGATCCTGAGCGTAGCGGTGCCCGCCCTCATGTGCTTTATCATTATCAAGAACGGAAAGGTCTTCTGCGGGCCCCTTGGGCGCTTCATAATTCATCCAGGCCACAGTTGCATGTTGAGGCGCAGAACCATTACCAGTGATTATATTCCCGTGGTGTATTATGGCTGATTCTTCAGCTTTGTAGAGGGAACCGGCTGATCTGATGTGGCTGTTAACGTCACTGTCGCGCAGAGCACTATTATCAATGCCATGCGTCAGATAACTAATTGACTCTGCTTTGTCTAAATTACCAAGTACAAAAGCTGCTTTAACATCATCCCAATGCTCTTCATCTAAGCTGCCTGTTGATACTTCAAAGGTTATAATCTGTACGTCAGGATAGTTAGCTTTATTTTCCTCATACTGCTTAAGCATATTTCTTGCCGTGCCACGTACATTATCTGGCAAATGCAGCTTTTCAAGATTGAACGGGGAATCAGGTAGCTTGAGTCCATCAACTCTCTCAAGATTTCTGGCTTCTTCAGAATCCTGAGAAAGAATCCTCACCAAATTCACATTGGCCTCTGACCTATAGGTGTACTGGATGCCCTGCATATTTCCAACAAGACCGGGAGCATATTGGATCAGAGCTTTCCGCTGCGCTTCGTTCAAAGTTCCTGGTGGTACCTGATCATCAGCGTTGATTGAACGCCAGTTCCCCTTATCATCAGTGAATTGGTTCTGGGCGTTCCACCACTTCTGAGTATCCTTGGCGCGTTGGACATTGTCTCCACCAATAGGATTCGAAGCAAACAGCGCGTATTTTGGATTGGCAGTGAAAAAAGTTTGAATCTGTTCCGGTGTCATCTGTGAGAGCAGATCCAGTAACCGTGGCATATTTTCTTCCGATGTTCTAGCATCTTCAAACGCACGTATCAGGGTCAACGAATCAAAGAGCTCAAAACTAGTCAAGACATCACTAGGGGCACTAAAAGGATTACCTTGATGAGGGGTACCACCACGGTTGTTATAGAGTGCGTCGACCGAATCGGCAATCGAATACTGCTCGATAATCTCAGAAGCCTTCGTAAAATATTCATCCCGGATATCATCAACAATTCTTTGCGCATTAGCTATTGCCGCATCAGCGTCAGCAATATCCCCGCGCAGACCACCATGCCCTGTCCACCCATGAATTGTCAGGGCAATAATCGGATCAGGGCTTTCATCTTTCGCAGCCTCTTCTTCCAGCCTCGCAATCTTATCCTGTGCATCATTTTTCGCTGTTTGAGCATCTTGAGCTGATTTCAATGCAGCATCAGCACGCTCCTGCATATCTCTTAATTGTCTTTTCCATCTACTTACAGCATCAGATGCCTTTTCGTAGGCATAGGCTATACGAGATACTAGGCCTGCACCGTCTGAAGCTACCGCTTCAAGCCTGCGGATTCGGTTACCCTCGCCATCGATACTCGTGTATTCCAAAAGAGACTCACGATAAGGATCGATAAGATAGTTGCGCTGTTCCCACCAAAAGTTTGAGATCGAAATCCAGGCATCGGGATCTCCGGGGCAGGGATCCCCGCCAGCAAGAGGAGACCAATCACTAGGACGTGTAGACATGGCCCCTACTTCCCTCCTGCATCAGCTGCTTTAAAAGACCTATAAGCTTCTTGCGCCCCGTCGCGGGCATTGGTAAATGCTTCCATTGCGCTAGCCAGAAGCTTTCCGTCCTGCCCTCTAACTACACCGGCATGGTGTTCAGCTACCGGGTCCTGGCTTGCAGAGTGTTCGCAGGCGGAACTAGCTAGGGTCTCAAAGTTGGCTCGGGTTTTTTCAAAGATATCTATGACCGACTGGAGGTCTTCATATCTGAATTTAAGAGTATCGGTCATCCTTGTCAGCTCTTTCTTTCTGCATCTTCCCGTGTTTACCCTTCTAAAGGTGTCAGGTAAGTATTCTGGTTCATGATTCTACTTGAGTAGATGCATAGCTGAAACCTTTAGATGCAACGGCTAGGGGCATGTTATAGCTTGATCCATCAATCCCACTAGTCCTAGCCCTAGCGAGTTCCATTCATTGAGGTAGGCCAGCCCCTACACTGTTAGCCCCTGCGGGAGTAGTTCTTACCCTCATGCGGGATCAGCAGGTCGCCGGTTTGTTCCCCACCCTGTAAAATCATGACTATGACTGCTACCCCCTACTACATCACCACCGCAATTTCTTACCCCAACGGCGCCCCTCACATCGGCCATGCCTATGAGGTCATTGCCGCTGACACCATGGCCCGTTTCAAGAAACTAGACGGTTTTGATGTGCGCTTCATGACCGGTACCGACGAACACGGCCAAAAGATGCAAACCACTGCACAGAAGCAGGGGAAAAGCCCCAAGGAACTAGCCGACGAAAACTCAGCCCGATTCCGCGCAATGGCCGAGCTCGTGGGAGCCGACTTTGACCGCTTTATCCGCACCACCGACCCCGACCACTACGCCGCATCTCAAGCCATCTGGAAGAAGATGGAAGAGAAGGGCGATATTTACCTGGATAAGTACGCAGGCTGGTACTCGGTCCGCGATGAGGCCTACTACACCGAAGAAGAAACCGAACTGCGTGACGGTGTGCGCTATGCGATTGCTACCGATACAGAGGTTGAATGGACCGAAGAAGAATCCTACTTCTTCCGCCTCTCAAAGTACGCCGACCGCCTGCTTGACCTGTATGAAACCGAGGGCTACGTCTACCCCGAAACCCGCCGTAACGAGCTGGCCTCTTTTATTAAGGGTGGCCTCAACGACCTCTCCATCTCCCGCACAACCTTTGACTGGGGCGTACCTGTACCCGGCAACGACAAGCACGTCATGTACGTCTGGGTCGATGCGCTGACCAACTACCTGACAGGTGTGGGCTACCCCGATACCGACAGCGAACTCTTCACCACATACTGGCCTGCTGATATGCACCTGATCGGAAAGGACATCACCCGTTTCCATGCTATCTACTGGCCTGCCTTCCTCTGGTCCGCTGGGCTGGAACTACCCCAGAAGGTCTTTGGACACGGCTTCTTGCTGGTGGACGGCGAAAAGATGTCAAAGTCCATCGGCAACACCCTGGACCCCGCAGACCTGGTAGCAGGCTTTGGCCTGGATCAGCTCCGCTTCTTCCTGCTCCGCGATGTTTCTTTCGGTCAGGACGGCTCCTACTCAGCCGAGGCTATCAAGAACCGTATTAACTCCGACCTGGCCAATGACCTGGGCAACCTGGCCCAGCGCTCACTGTCTATGGTTGCTAAGAACTGTCAGGGCACTGTTCCCCAGCCCGGGCAGTTTACTGCGGAGGATACGGCTATGCTTGAGGCCGCAGGTGCTCTACTGGAGCAGGTCCGGGCTGACTTTGATATTCTGGCCTTCCATCGTGCCCTAGAACGTATCTGGCAGGTTGTCGGTGAAGCTAACCGCTACTTCACGGCCCAGGAACCCTGGAAGCTCCGCAAGACCGACCCGGAACGTATGAACACCGTTCTGTACGTGACCGCTGAGGTTCTACGCATTGTGGCAACCCTCACCCAGCCGGTCATGCCTACCTCTATGGGTAAGCTCCTAGACCTACTGGCTGTGGCACCGGAAAACCGTAGCTTTAGGGACCTTGACCGGGCCCTGGTCGCTGGTACTGTTCTGCCCGCGCCTGCTCCGATTTTCCCGCGTTATGAGGACCCCAAGGAAGCCTAACCCGTAGCCACCGGTAAGAATAGCAGATAGAGCTCAGGCCCGCCCCCAAGATAAGGGGAGCGGGCCTGAAGCTATCCGAGGTAAGAATCTTTAGAACCAGCCCAGTTGGGTGACCCGGTAATAAATCTGTTGTGCGATAGCGACATAGCCCCAGCCATTGAGGTGGAAGCCGTCGGTGGCATAGAAGCTGGGGGGAATCTTCCCTTCCTTGTAGGCGGCGCGGTCCTTATCGGATGACCAGACCCCGGACCCTGCCAGCGCACCGTAGCGGAGCCAGCTTTCCTGGGTGGTTTCACGGAGAAAGGTCTCGGGGTTCATGAATCTATCCCCGAAGGTTTTAGCTGCCCAGGTGTTGTAGGTTTCGACCTGCTTAGCCCGATCTGATGTGTTTGAATCCTTTTGGGCGCGGAAGTGCCCCAGAACAATCGAGCGGGTGGGGGCCATGTCAAAAGCCCGTTGGGTATCTTCCTGTATACGGGAGGTTTCCGCCAGATTGTTGCGACCGATTTGAAGTACATGGTAGCAAGCGCGGCTAATCATCTCCTGGTAGGAGTAAAGCCAGGCTGCAGCTGTATCGGAGGGCGCATAAATTTCTTCGCCGGGAACTGTTCTGGTAAAGAATAAGCTGTTTTCGGTTTCCCCAGCTAACAATAGGCCGGGGACGTCGCCAACGTAGCCTGGGACCTGTGTAGAAGAGCCCCAAGAAACATTGGCATCCGAGGCCAAGGTAACGGGCACTGTGCCTGAAGCTGGAATCATGTCATCCGGGAAAACTAATTTATATCGATTAGCTGATACACCCCGCCGTGCAGTAATCAGGGAAGAGGTGTCCCCTCCTCGCCCAAAACCGAGAACCGGCACGGAGAGATAGCTTGAAAGAAGCTCAGGTAGGGTTGCTTTGACTCCGGCAGGAACACCTTGATCGGCGTAAGCTCCTTCTACGGATGAACTGCCCCAGATAGCTAAGGAAGGGCCAGAAACAGTGGGGTAAATGTATTCTGCGGGGAAGACAGTAGAGCTGGCATCGGCTGCCTGAGCCGCCTGCTGACCGGCCAAGCCCCCTGCAGCTGCTGTGGCTACAGTTGCAACGCCCGTGAGGGTTGCAAAACGGACGAGGTCGCGGCGGCTGGTGCGAACTCCTGGCTGTGTTTCAGGTGTCATGGTGGTGCGGTTGCTACTTTCTGTGACGAGTCCGTCGTGTCATCACGGGAAGTTGTGGTGATGCCCGACTATTTATAGTAGTTAGAATGGATGATGATTAGCTAGGGAGGCTTGCGTGTCATTACTTACTGCCCACGGTGTTAAGGCTGGTACGAGCCTGGCCCTTTTGCTTGTTGTGGCCCTGACTGGGTGTAAGCCCCAGCCCCAAAATTTTCAGGAGCTTGAGCCTGAACAAGCAAACCCGGAGCACATTACCGCTCTTGAGAGTTTGATGTATCCCCCTGAGGGTGCAGAAAAGGCTCGCCGTGCTTTTGTTGAGCGCTGTGTAGCTCAAGCCGGGGGTAAATACCTGGAGCCGGTTGCGGTGCATAGCCTGGACCACGCTGTCTATACCGGGCGCACTACTGATGAGTTGAAAGCTAACGGGTACGGGCCTTTGCCCGCCCAGAGCGACCGAGCAACTGCCAGCTTTGACCAGGCTGGTCTTGATGCCTACCTGGGCAAGGGCGATAGTACCTTGAGCGTGAGCTTCATGGATTATTCCAGTGGGGAACTGAAAGCTGACGGCTGTATGGCTCAGAGCTATGAGTACCTCTATGGGTCGGTTGAAAACGGTATTAAGGCCGCCCTCTTGGCTCCCCAGTTTGGCTCGGCTATCGCCGATAGCCTGCGCTCGGACGAGAAGTACGTTGAGTTGCAGAGGCAGTGGGCTAGCTGTATGTCCGATGCTGGCTTTGGCCAGGTCAAGAGTACCGACCTGGCCTCTTACCAGGCTAGCCTGGTAGGCCAGGCGGATGCTAAGAAGATGCTGGAGGCCGATATTTCCTGTCGTGAAAGACATTCTTTTGATTCCTCCGTTTCTGAGCTCAAAAATTCTTACTACGAGTCCGTTTACAAACGGCTCAAACAGTTCAAGGATGAGCTTGAAGCTATCCACGCTACCTCCCAGGAGCGGGTGGAAGCGGATAAGGCCGACCCCAAGAACACCTCAACGGTCACCCTACCCACACCCTCTGAGAGTGCTAGCGCCTCAGCTGAGCCAACAGCCACAGCATCCTAGGGACGCGGCCAGCCTTTCCCACCCTCCTGCTAGCCTCCTGGTGCTCATCGGTGCCGTGCCCAGCTCATACTGGCCCAAAGCTCGTAGAGGTGGGCACAGCACCGAATTTCTTGGCCCAATATGAACTAGTAGTGTGCCTACCAGCTTTAGGGGGTCTCTTGCAGGCTGACGACCGGTGAGAGACGCGAAGCCCGCAGGGCTGGTATCAGGCTAGTGAGCCAGGTCAGAGCGACCCCGCCGATCAGAATCAGGAGCAGGTCCCAGCCATGAACAGAGTAGTTCATGCTAAAACCATTGGTGGCATACACCTGCAAGAGCAAGATCGCACAAGCATAACCAGCCCCAATACCCAACAGTATGGACAGCAAAGCCACCAGGGTCGTCTCGAAGGAAATCATGGCCCTCAACTGTTTCTTGCTCATACCCGCAACCCTCAACAGGGCGTAGGGGCGGCGCCGCTGGTAGGCGCTCAGAATCTGGGTATTGGCTATACCAATCAGAGTAATAGCCAGGGTTGCCCCCAGTAGCCCCAGGGCAACGTAGAGGCCTATGTTTAGACCCAACTCAATATCTCTACCCATGGTCAGGCTCCCGTAGAGGCTACCCTGGGCAAGCCCCACCTGGCTCTCAAGGCCCTTCAAAGCCGCCAACTGCTGATCGCTACTGAGCGAGGGGTCAAAGCCAAGAATCAGGGCGGGTGAGTCGGGGGAGGGCGAGGTAGCTAGAAGCTCGGAACCGCTTATTCTCTGACCTGTTACCCGGGTCATGACAGGTCCAAACAAATCAGTATCCGTATAAACAACAGTCAGTTCCTGGCTCTTGTGGGTTCCAGCAACCCTAATTTTGCTACCCTCTACGAGACCGAGTGATTCAGCGCTTGAGGCATTGATGATGAGCTGGTCATCGGCCAAGGGGTGCGGGAAATCATAGGGAGCTAAGCGATCTAGCTGAGAAGCATCGAGAGAATATACGCTCACTCTGTTGGCATCCTGGTAGAGCTTATTCTCCAAGGAGCCCTGGGGGATTGCCACAGTCGCCGCATCTACCCCGCCAAAAGCCTGAACTTCTTGCTCCAAGCGGGTGCTAGCCTCCCAGCTCTGAGCACTCACAAAGCCCGAAGCAGGGAAAGGGTAGGACCGCTCAATATCCTCAAGGACGGAAACCTTCAGGCTAGTGAAACCGGTCATGAGAGCAGCTAGAAAGGCTGCGCAGATAAAGAGCATCCGGCCGCTAGCTACGGTCTGGCCCTTAGCCTGCCGGATATTACTATGGGCCATATCGGCGGTAGTAAATGGCTGGCAGAACCTGCTCGTCACAGCGAGCAGGGGGGATAGGAAGAAAGGGAAAACCAGGACAAGGAGGGTTGCCAGGGCAACCGTGGCCAGCACATACCCTGGCTCTAAGGGAGAACTCTGAGCCCAGAAGATACCCACAGCTACCAGGGCTACAAGGAGGAGCACCAGCAGCCAGAACCAGACCTTCTTAAGGACGCTCCTTGTCCGGGGCTCAGGTACGCTCTGGATGGCTGTGATGGGCGAAATCTTGCGCATTGACCAGGCTGGTGCCAAAGCGCTAAGGACGGCAACAGTCCCACAGATAAAGAGGGAGATGAGGGCTGGGACGGGGGAGAAATCGATCATGTAGCCCCCGGTCATAAAAGTGGATATAAGGAATGCCAGGCCATAGGCCGTGACGATACCCGCTAGAGCAGAAAGCACACCCAGCATGAAGGCTTCCAGTAGGAGCATCCGCACCAGAGCAAAACGGGTGGCACCCAGAGTACGGAGCAGAGCCAGTTCGCGGGTACGCGAGGCCGCGTAGACCCGGTAGGTATTAGCTATCACAAAACTGGACATGAGGAGGGATAGCAGGCCGAAGCCCAGAACAACGGCGGTGACCTGTGAGATCCCCCCGGTGAAGTCATCTACATCCTTTTGGATTTGTTCCTCTACAGTAGAGACCGCCACCTCAAGCCCTGCTGATGTGAGCTGCTGCTTGAAATCATGGACTGAAACCCCCGGTGCTAACTTGACCATCATCATGCTGTAGCCGCTACTGGGGTCAGCTTCAAGTGACTTGGTGTAGTCTGCGGTCAAGCTACCGCCGGTGAAGACCATATTATTCATAGGTCCCGTAGCAGCTTTTTGTGCGTAGATACCGCTGATTTTAAAGTCACTGGTTGGGGGTAATCCCTGAAAGTCAACGGGTAGGGTGTAGTCAGTCATCCGTACCGTCTGCCCAACTCTCAGATCGGAGTTTTGAGCAAGGGAGGAGGGTATGAGGACCTGACTGCTGGTGCTGGGGAGATCACCCTCTTGAAGGGTGAGAGAGAGAACAGAATCATCGGCCGCTAAATCAGTGCGTTTGACCAAGAAACTTGGTTCTTGGGCCCCCGAGCCAGCTAAATACATGACATCATCAGCTGTTGCTACACCCCAACTGGATTTGACCAGGGAACTAGCCTGAACCTGCTGGGCAGCCTTCTGACTCAAGTAGGGGGGACTTTCTATAACAAACTGGCTGTGATCAGGGTCCTCCAAGACCAGATCCGAGTTCCCATAGAACTGGGCCGCTGACTCACGCAAGCTAGTCATGAGCGACAGGTTGCTGATAAGAACCGCTGAGAGGAAGAAAGCCGAGATAGCAATACCGATGGAGGTCAGCGCAAAGCGCAGCCTGTGCTTACCCAGGTTAGAGCGGGCAACGGTGCCCAATGTGGTTGCCATGCTATTCACCCAACCCAGAAAGCGCCGCAAGCACTGACTCGCGGGTGGGGGATTCAAGCACACCGGCCAATTTGCCGTCGCGCAGCAGTACTACCCGGTCAGCATAAGAGGCCGCTACCGGGTCGTGGGTGACCATGAGAATGGTCTGCCCCTGAGCGCGGGCAGCCTGCTGTAGCAGATCTAAAACCTCGGCACTAGAAACTGAGTCCAATGACCCGGTTGGCTCATCGGCAAAAATGACGGCGGGGCGGGGTAGAAGCGCTCTGGCAATGGCTACTCGCTGCTGCTGGCCACCCGATAGCTCAGCCGGGGCATGCTTGAGCCGGTCCGTCAGGCCCAGAACCCGTACCAGCTCATCACGCCAAATATTATCAACCTTCATCTTGGCAAGACCCAGGGGCAGATCAATGTTCTGGCCTGCGGTCAGTGTGGGGACCAGATTGTAGGCCTGGAAGATAAAGCCGATATTCTTGGCCCGGAACTCTGCTAGCACGGAATCTTTGAGGCCCAGCAGTTCGACACCCCGTACCTGCAAAGAAGAATCAGTCCCGGGGTCTGGGGTATCGAGGGTGGCAAGGACGTGGAGCAGAGTGGACTTGCCAGAACCTGAGGGGCCCATAATGGCGGTGAACTTGCCGCGTTCAAAGTCGATGCTGACCTGATCAAGGGCGCGCACGGACGAAGTACCGCTTCCGTAAGTTTTGCTGAGGTTGCGTGCGCCTACCGCAACGGGAAATGTGTGGTGTGTATTCATAGTTCCAGTCTGGCAAGAGATCTACCTGGATACATCAGGCCTGGGAGTGAAACCTGGGAAGGACCTCATACCCGGGTATGAGATACCTGTTCCCGGCCTGGAACGACCGACAAGTAGCCTAGGGCAGGAGGCCTGCCTCATAGGCCATAATGACGACCTGCACACGGTCGCGGGCGCACAACTTAGCCAGAATATGGGAGACATGCGTCTTGACGGTTGCCTCCGACACAAAAAGCTCTGAGGTGATTTCAGCGTTGCTGAGGCCCCGGGCCATGAGCATGAAAATCTCGAACTCGCGGGCAGTCAAGCTGGCTATTTCCTGCTGGTGTTTACCGCTGGACCGAGCAGAGGAGCCAGCCTGCCGGTCCGCGGGTAAGCCAGCAAACCCCACGGCCTGGCCCGCGCCCTGACCGGATGGGGCATCCTGCGCTAGCTGGGGGATAATCATCTGCTCCAAGAGACGCTTCGTAGCACTTGGTGCAATGACGGCATCCCCCCGGTAGATAGTACGGATAGCCTCCAAGAGCTGCTCAGCAGGCGCGTCCTTAAGCAAGAAGCCACTGGCCCCGCGCTGGACCGCCGCGTAGACATAGTCATCAATATCAAAAGTTGTCAGCATAACGATACGAACGGAGGGGTAGCCCGCAATAATTGCCCCGGTCGCCTCGATACCATCCATGACCGGCATACGCACATCCATGAGCACCACATGGGGTACAGAACCCTGCCCCGCCAACTGCCGGGTAAGCTCCACAGCTTCCTGGCCATTCGATGCCTGACCTACCACCGTCAAATCAGGCTGGGAACCAACCAACATGGCAAGGCCAGAGCGCACCAACTGCTGATCATCAACCAGCATGACCCTAATCTTTCCGCTCATCGTCTCTTCTCAATCCTCTCGACCTCAACAACTTCTCTCTTAACAGCTGGCCTGCCCCGGCCAAAAAGACAGCCAGCGCTCTTAGGGAGCAAATGGAATCTGCGCAAAGACCCTAAACGAGCCGTCCGCCAGGCGCCCGTAATGCAAGCTACCCCTATACATATCAACTCGTTCCCGCATACCCAGCAAACCACGGCGGGCACCGGCCAAAGGCTCCGAAGCCTGAACCTGGGGCGCATTGACCACATCAATATCTAAGGAACGCTTACCCTCACGAACCGTCACCGTCACCAGCGGGGTCGTGGGGCTATGCTTACGCACATTGGTCAGAGCCTCCTGCACAATACGGTAGACCGTCAGCTCAGCCCCCTGCGGCAGCTTCTCCTCAACTCCCTCGCACTCCCACACCAGCCTGGCATTAAAACCCAGCTCCTGCATCTGATCCACTAGCTGCGGCACATTGTGCAAAGCCGGTAGAGGCTGAAAAGCGGCGCCCTCATCCGTCCGCAAAACTCCCAGCAGGGAACGCATCTGCTGCAAAGAAGAACGAGCCGTCTCAGAAATAGTCCCTAAGGCGGCAATCTCCACCGGCTCGACCAGCTCACCGCCTCGGGCGGAAGACTCTAGCTCCGCCTGCTGACGGGCTTGAGCCACATACCGTGCCCCGTCCGCCTGCGTAATAATGACCGAAAGAGAATGAGCCACAATATCGTGCATCTCCCTGGCAATACGCGCACGCTCATCCAGGGCCGCCATGACCCGCTCCTGCTCCCGCTCATGCACCAACTGCCGGTTACGCTCAACCAGCGACCTCTGCCGGTTATCCCGCAAGCGCCTAGTATCACCCAGAAACCAGGCAATCGTGCACAAGGCGGCACAAAAGAAGAAAATAACCAGAGAAAGAACCAAAAGCTCAACGGTGCTCCAGCTATAGACAGAAGCAAGCTGAAAACCCGCACTAGCCCCAGCCACCACTGAAGCCACCAAAAAAAGAACAATAGTTACTATACGCACCCGGCGCTCGCCGTACCTGGCCCAGTGATAGACCGCCAGCGGAGCCGACCACCACATATCAAGAGCCGGGAAGGGCAAAACAATAGTAACCAGCAAGCCCACAAGGACTAAAACAGTCACGGTCTTTGGCCTGCTATAGCGGAAATAGAGACTGCCGGTCACCACTGCCCAAAGGAGCATATAGAGCCACCAGAGATTATCGTTGAGGCCCGCAATACCGGTAAAACCAACCGTAAACAACTGGCACAAGGCAACAAAAATACCGTTCACCCAGCGCTTACGCCGAGCCAAAACAGCCGGTTCAAATAGAAAGCTCTCCACCCCACCAGTTTAGGTTGCGCCAGCACCCAGAACCCAGCACCCACCCTGCACCAGGCCCAAGTTCATACCCCAGTATGAAGCGCCTACCGGCCTACCCCCACCAGAAAAGGTAACCTTATAGTCATGCAGTACATCTCCACTCGCGACACCACCCGCACCCCAGCCCACTTCACCGACATCCTCCTGGGAGGCCTAGCCCCCGACGGTGGCCTCTACCTCCCCGTCTCCTACCCCCAGATCAACGATGCCACCCTCACCCGCTGGCGGGCCGTCCTCGCTACCGAAGGCTACCAGGGGCTCGCCGCCCAAATCCTGGCCCTCTACATTGATGACATCCCCCTAGAAGACCTCAAGGCCATTACCGCCCGCGCCTACTCCTACCCCAAATTCGCCTCCCCAGAGATCGTGCCAGTCACCGAGTTGGAACCCGGTATCCTCATCGGACACCTTTCAGAAGGCCCCACCGCCGCCTTCAAAGACATGGCCATGCAACTACTGGGCGAACTCTTCGAATACGAACTAGCTCGCCGCGACCAAGACCTGAACATTGTAGGCTCAACCTCTGGCGACACCGGCTCATCCGCCGAATACGCCATGCGCGGCCGCACCGGCATTAAGGTCTTCATGCTGACCCCCGCCGGGCGCATGACCCCCTTCCAACAAGCCCAAATGTTCGGCCTAGACGATGCCAACATCTTCAACATCGCCCTCGAGGGCGTATTCGACGACTGCCAGGATATCGTCAAAGCTATCTCCTCCGATGCCAGCTTCAAGGCAGAAAAACGCATCGGCGCCGTAAACTCCATCAACTGGGCCCGCCTCATGGCCCAGATCGTTTACTACGTTTCCTGCTGGATCCGCTCCACCGAAACCAACGACCAGAAGATCTCCTTCTGCGTACCCACCGGCAACTTCGGTGACATCTGCGCCGGCCATATCGCCCGCCAGATGGGCCTGCCCATTGACCGCCTAATCGTGGCAACCAACGAGAACGACGTCCTCGATGAATTCTTCCGCACCGGCAACTACCGTGTCCGTTCCTCGGCTAATACCTTAGAGACCTCCAGCCCCTCCATGGATATCTCGCGCGCTTCCAACTTCGAGCGCTTCATCTACGACCTGCTCGACCGCGACGCCGAGCGGGTGGGCGACCTCTTCGGCCGACAGGTCAAAGAGGGCGGTTTTACCCTGGCAGAGGACCCAGCCTTCACCGATGCCGCAGATAAGTTCGGCTTCGCATCGGGCCGCTCCACCCACGCTGACCGGGTGGCTACGATTCGTGATGCCCATGAGCGGCTGAACGTCCTGCTTGACCCTCACACAGCCGATGGTGTGAAGGTTGCCCGCGACTGGGCCGATAGGGTCGAAACTCCCATTATCTGCATGGAGACCGCGCTACCGGTCAAGTTCGCGGAAACCATCAAGGAAGCAACCGGCTCCGAGCCCGCTATCCCTGAGCGCTTCGCGGGCATCATGGAGGCCGACCGCCACCTAATTGACCTACCCAATGATGTAGAGGCTGTTAAAGCTCTGATTGCGCGCGAGGTCTAAGACTATGGGCAAGGGGCTTGTGGGGAGATTGGGCAAAGCTGTGCCTACCAACCTCCCTGAACGCCAGACCCGAGCCAGTTGGCAGGCACAGCCTTGCCCTGAGGCCATGCGGCTCTTCAGCCAACTTGGTTTCGACATGAGTACAGCCTTGAATATGTTTCTTCGCCAGGCGCTCGTGGATAACGGAATACCGTTTACCCCGCGTCGCGAAAACCCTGCCAGCGCTCGCGCACGCTACGAAGCAGAAAATGGGCTGGGGGAGAAGTTCTCGTCTGTTGATGAGCTGATGGCAGACCTGACCGATGCTTTGTAGTATCACCCGAACCCCTCAATTCAAGCGCGATGCTAAGGCCCTCCTCAAAAAGCATGACAAGGCAGAAAAGCTTGGTGCTCGTACTTACTGGCACCGGTAGCCATGACGATTTGTTCTAGTTAAAATTACCCGGGTGTAAAGCCTGTCAGAAGAAAACAGGCCCTGCTAGGGTTTGCCGTATGGAGGCACTCACCGACGAGCAGAAAAACCTGCTGGCCGCGCTCATCACTCAGGGTCTGCCGCTGGATACCGAAAGCCACAAGCCCAGCGCACAGGAACGGCAAGGGCTAATCCGCAGGCTGAACACAGCACAGGCCAAACAGAGCTGCGATTGCTCCACCTGCATCACCCTTACCCTGCACTACCCGGCAGACTCAGAAGCCACCTTGCTGGCTAGCCCGCCTGAAACACCGGCACCCCGCACTGTCTTAACCGCAACCACCCAGGACGGATCCGCCCTGCTTCTGGTCCATCTAGGGGGGCAGTACCTGACCGACCTTGAAATAGCACCCATCGGTCAAAACCCCGTCTGCCTACCCCCGCCCGGAAGAACTCGTCTTCTTTGCAGCAGCACCGGGTAATGGTGCAGAGGTTCCCACAGGGGCAGGCCAGCCGGCCAATATATGAAACCCAAAGCCAAAATATGGGCAAAGGGCACTGTGCAGGACTAGCCTTAAGAACATGACTGAAACTCCCTCCATCAACCTGGCAGTAATTCCCGGTGACGGTATCGGCCCCGAAGTAGTAGCCCAAGCCCAGCGCGTCCTGACCCGCGCCGCCGAACTTGACCAGATTGCTGTCACCGCCACCGAGTACCCCCTGGGTGCTGATCACTGGCTAGCAACCGGCGAAACCCTCTCAGAAGAGACCAAAGCAAAACTAGCAACCCACGACGCCATCCTCTTTGGTGCCGTCGGCGCAGACCCCCGCTCCACCCAAGTGCCTAGCGGCCTGATTGAGCGTGAAATCCTGCTCAACCTACGCTTCTCCTTTGACCACTACATCAACCTGCGCCCCTCACGCCTCTACCCCGGTGCAGTCTCCCCGCTAGCTAACCCCGGCCAAATCGACTTTGTGGTTGTGCGTGAAGGCACCGAAGGCCCCTACGCAGGTAACGGCGGTGTCCTGCGCGCCGGAACCCCCGAAGAAATCGCCACTGAAGTATCGCTCAACACCGCTCACGGTATCGAGCGACTGATTCGCTACGCTTTTGAGCTGGCTAATACCCGCGACAAGAAGAAGCTGACTCTGATCCACAAGACCAACGTCCTGGTCAACGCAGGGGCCCTCTATACCCGCATCTTCAACCAGGTAGCCACCCAATACCCGCAGGTCACCACCGACTACCTGCACATTGACGCGGCCACCATCTTCCTAACCACCGACCCGGCACGGTTCGATGTCATCGTCACCGACAACCTCTTTGGCGACATTCTGACCGACCAGGCAGGCGCTATTAGCGGCGGTATCGGTTACGCGGCCTGCGGAAACATTAATGCCGACCGCACCTTCCCCTCCATGTTCGAGCCGGTCCACGGCTCCGCCCCCGACATCGCAGGGCTCAACAAGGCTAACCCCACGGCAAGCATCCTGGCCGCCGCCATGCTCCTGCGTCACCTGGGCTACGAGGGCACCGCCGCCCGCATTGACCGCGCCGTAGAAGCAGACCTAGCTGCCAACCCCGGTGCAACCCGCGGTACTGACGAGATCGGTTCCGCAATTCTGGCCGCCCTGGATGCCTAAGCTCCTTGGTCCCTTCCGTCTCACCGGCGGGGACCCACGTTAGGTAGAGCACAGAAACCACAGAGCTGATGTATTCTCATAAGGAAAAGGAAGATAAGGGCACACACCAAGCCAAAAGCTCAGGAGCCCGCCCCTGGCCAGCAAGGCTGTGCACTAGCACCCCCTAAAACGCCAGACCCGAGCCAGCTGGCGCACAGCCTTGCTTACCCGGGCTTAACATTTTGACAAGCTACAGTCCCATACGCTGTGATTGAAGGACGAACATGACCCTGGAATTTTCTATTACCCGCAACCCCAACCCCGCCAGCGCTGAGCGCAGGGCAGAAATTCTTGCCGACCCCGGTTTCGGCAACCATTTTACCGACCACATGGTCCGTATCGACTGGAAAGGCAGCCACGCCGACGGCGGTGAATGGTCCAAGGCCCAGGTGTTGCCCTACGGGCCTGTCAGCCTTGACCCGGCGGCCAGTGTCTTCCACTACGGGCAGGAAATTTTTGAGGGCATCAAGGCCTACCGCCAGGCTGACGGCTCCATCACCACCTTCCGCCCCCAGGAGAACGCCGCCCGGCTGAACAAGTCGGCAGACCGACTGGTTCTGCCCCATCTGCCCGAGGAACTGTTCCTGGAGGCAATCCGCCAGTTGGTTACCATCGACGCTGACTGGGTGCCCTCCGGTGAAGGGGAATCCCTCTACCTGCGCCCCTTCATGATCGCCACAGAGGCTTTTCTGGGGATCCGCCCTGCCCGTGAAGTTTCCTTCTATGTGATTGCCTCACCCGCCGGTAACTACTTTGGCACGCCCAAGCCCGTTGATATTTGGCTATCTACCACCTACGCCCGCGCCGGTGTGGGCGGTACCGGCGAAGCCAAGTGCGGCGGCAACTACGCCGCCTCACTTGCCGCCCAGTTGGAAGGCGAAGCCCAGGGCTGTAAGCAGGTCATTTTCAAGGACCCCAACCGCGATGATGCCATTGAGGAACTGGGTGGCATGAACGTCTTCTTTGTCTTCAAGGACGGGCGTATTGCCACCCCTGAGCTAACCGGCACTATTTTGCGCGGTGTTACCCGCAAATCCATCATCAAGCTGGCCCAGGACAGGGGCTACACCCTTGAAGAGCGCAAAATTACTCTGTCTGAATGGCGCCAGGGCGTAGCCAGCGGTGAGATTACCGAGGTCTTTGCCTGCGGTACCGCCGCTGTGATTACTCCCGTGGGTAAGCTCAAGGCCGCTGATTTTGAGGTCCCCTCAGCCTCCGGTGCTGAGGGCGGGCCCGTGACCATGAGCCTGCGTCAAGAACTAGTCGGTATTCAGACCGGCAAGGTTGAGGACCGCTTGGGCTGGAACGTCACACTGGTCTAAGAATCACTGGGCCTTGAGCCTGTAGCTCAGCTCCGGTCGATGCTGTACCAGAAAGGCTCAGCTTAAGAACTGTGCCCGCCTTTCCTGCTAGTGCAGGGGAGGCGGGCATCTATCTTTAGGCGGTTTTAGGGCAAATCCAAGGTCCGGGTGAGGTCCAGCTGTTGGCAGAAATATTCGTCATGGCTGACCACCAGCAAGGCACCTCTGTAACTAGCTAAGGCAGATACCAGCCAGTCCACCGAAGCTATATCCAGGTTGTTGGTTGGCTCATCGAGAAGGAGAAGTTGAGGGGCCGGGGTTGCAAGAAGCTGGCGGGCAAGAGCCACCCGGAAGCGTTCACCGCCGGAGAGACCCTCTAGCGGGAGTTCCACACGGTCTCGGCGGAAAAGTAGGCGGGCGAGGCTATCGCGTACTTCTTGGGTGGTGAGCTGGGGGTCAGCCTGCCTCACATAGTCAAGCATGGTGGTATCCGCTGGTAAATCAATCACTTGGGGCAGGTAGCTGACCGCTTGTAGGCAATAGGTGACACTGTAAATGCTGGGGAGAGCGTTAGCTACCTGGTCTTTATACTCAGTAGATCCTGCCTGCGCTATAGCCCTGAGTAGGGTGGTCTTGCCAGAGCCGTTAGGCCCAGCCAGCCGTAGGCGTTCTGGGCCTTGCAGGGCAAGATAGCGTGGCTGGTCAGATGGCATACTGATGCCGGGGTTCACAAGTTCCAGCTCAAGAACCCGCTTCCCTGGTGGTAGGGAAGTGCCGGGCAAATCGAGATAGACGGATTCGTCCTTGCGTAGGGCGTCCGCAGTTTTCTGCTTGGTGGCCTGGGCTATTTGCAGGCGTTCCTGGTGAGTTTTGCGGAGCTTGGCAGCAGACACCTGCGCCGTTGAAGCGGCCAGGCCCATTTCCATGGCTGATGCCTTCTTGCGTGCCTTAAAGGTTTGAGCTTGCCGATGAGAACGCGCCAGCTTTGTCTCAGCCTCAATACGGTCACGTTTCTCTTTACGTTCGACCTGCTGAGCCTGTCTATAGTGACGGCGGACGGCTTCTTGCTCTTGGGCAATGGCCTGCCGATAGACAGCATAGTTACCGGTAAAGGAGCGCATATTGCCTGCCCTCAGTTCGAGGATAGCCTGGACGCGCGATAGCAGTTCCCGGTCGTGAGTAACAATGAGGGCGGGGCAGGGAAGGCGCTCTAGGAGCTGGTAGAAGCGTTCCTTTGTTTGGCCGTCGAGGTTGTTAGTGGGTTCATCCAGTAAGAGGAAGCTGGGGGAGCCAGAGAGTGCCCCGGCTAGGGCGGCGGTGACTGCCTGCCCGCCGGACAGAGTGCCTACCCTTCGCCGGAGGAACTGACGACAGCCGGCTGGTTCTACCGTGTTTGATGGGGAGAAACCTGTGGCGGTGAGCTGGGCTAGGGCATGTTCGGCGGCGTCCCAGTGATCACCGATGGTGTCCAGGAGGGCGGGGGAGTAGTTGCCTGATTCTAGCTCGTCGAGGGCATCGAGGATAGTGCTGATACCGAAGAGGTCAGCCAGGGTTTGCTTTGCAGATAGCCCTAGATCTTGGGGTAGATAGGCGGTGCTGGAAGGGGTCCTGATGCTCCCGGAAGTGGGGGTCAGCTGCCCTGCAAGTATTTTGAGCAGGGTTGACTTGCCGCTACCGTTATCACCAATGAGGGCGGTGATGGGGGCTGTGACTGTACCTGTGATGTTGGTGAGGCAGGGTGTGCCGTCGGGCCAGGTGTGGGTGAGGTGGGTGAAGCTGATGGCTGTGGGTACGGAAGGGGGGGGTGCGGGCACGGTGGATAGTCCTCAGTTCTCAGGGGGGTGCTGAAAACCGGTGCCGGGTGCGGGCAGAGTGTTTCAGCCTGGGCTAGAGAGCTGCTGAAAAATCCACTGATGTGCCTTCCGTAGACAGTAATTCCGAGAGCTAGTTTATGGTTGGGCGTAGAAACCCGTCAAGAGAGTTTTTGTATGGTTGTAGGGAGGAGGCTTGGCATACTTAAGTTTAAGTGAATTGTGCGTGCGAGAAGGGCTATGAGCAGGTGGGTAAGCAACAGCAGGAGAGGGGCGGGCAAGTGGGCAACTCGGTAGAGAGCTGGCTTAAAATGGGGTTCTGGGTAGCTGGCACAATAATTTATGGGTGGTTATTTACTGGGTTATTGAATAAACGTGATTATCCCAATCTGACTTTTAGCAGTGCTTTGGGTCTGTTAGATTTGGGCCCGGCTCTGCTGGGTGGCTTAACGGTTATGGGTCTAGCCTGGTTCCTGCGGCGAAAGAATACCGTAAACAGCGGTTCCAACAGGCTGTTCCGTATTGTGGTGGCGGTTCTTCCGGCTCTTTTTGTGGTCTCTGCGTTGGCTACTTTGGTGTTAACTCTTACTACCTATAACGGTGATTGGGTGGATGCCCGGCAGGGCCTTGCGACCGCTTTTGCGGCTTTGATTGCTGCGGTGGGTGTTGTGGTGTCTGTTGCTGTCAGTTACCAGACGGGTGAGGAAAACAGGCTTGCCCAGCAGGAGAACCTGAGGCGGCAGCTCGAACATCAGAGGGAGATTGAGGACGAACGCGCCCAGCGGGAGCAGAATAAGCAGGATGCTGAAATTATCAAGTCGCTCAATGACCGCATGCATGAGATTCTGTCGCGTCGCTACAGCAAGGATGAGAACGAGCGGTCAGCAAGCTATTTTCAGCTAGCAACCCTCTACCAGGATTGGGAAACTCTGGCGGCTTCATCGGAAGTTGTGAAAAGGCAGAAAAATAGCCAGCAGAGAAATATCCTGAAAATTCTTTTTGGTGTTCCTCAAGAGAAGGATGGAGAGCTGGTTGATGGGCGAACTAAACTGGAGGAAACAACTCTCAATTCGATTATTCAGGATATTTTTCCAGTTTATCAAAAATCGGCAATACCCATTAATAATAAATTTGCTGAGAATGATTCCGAATCGAGAATTTTTGATTTAAGTTTTCTTGATTTGAGGAACCTAAATTTTTCGTACCGAGATTTAGGGAACTCAAATTTAAATTGTTCTCACTTGGAAGATTCGTACCTATGGGGCGCTTACTTGAAGGATGCGAATCTAGGAGGGGTATTCCTCAAGGACTCAACGCTGAATGAAGCGAATATGAATGGGTGCAATCTAAGGGGCGCTAATCTGGAAGGTGCAAAGTTTTGGCATACAAATTTAAAAGATGCAGAATTATATTTTGCTCATTTGGAACGAGCCTATCTAGCAGGGGTTAATCTTGAAGAAGCTGATTTATTTAGTTCTTTTTTAAATGAAGCTCGGTTCATTTTCCGCGAAGAAGCTGAAGATATTAATAACCCCGAAACTAGGAAATTTATTGTAGAACGTGTCTCTTGTTGCGAGATGTTGCCAGCTCGCGAGGAACTCTTGAAAAGTGACCTCTCTGAAGGTCTTGTAGATGAAATTATTACGGAGTACAGGCGTCGCCGCGCGGCTCAGGGCAATGCGGCCTTGGAATCCTAATATCCGGGACTAACTCCCTGTTGTCTCCAAGAGAAAGGTCGGTCGCTGACGGCTTGCGATTCACATTCTCGGTGCTAATCTCCCATCAGGCACAGCGGGTAGGCAAGCTCGATGGGGGCTGGCGTGAATCACCGAGTTAGCGCCAGCGAACCTGGCGAGAAGGGCCCTTGCCGTAGCTGTGTCTGCTGAGCGACTAGCAACCCTATAACCAAATACAGGTTGCCTAGTTGTTTACCTAACCGCCCCTGCCCTGCGCGCAGGGCAGGCGAGTCCGGTAGGCTAGTAGCCATGCGCATTGCTCGATTTACCGTAGACGATAACCTTCACTTTGGCCTGGTTGAGGGTGAGCCCGGCTCCGAAACCCTCACCGTGCTGACCGGCGACCCTTTCTACACCGGGGTCAACCCCACCGATAAGAAGTACGACCTGGTGGACGTCCGCCTGCTGGCCCCCATCATTCCCCGCTCCAAAGTCATTGGGGCCGCCCGCAACTGGCGCGACCACGCCAGCGAGCTGGGCAACCAAACCCCCACCAGCCCGCAGTTCTTCTTCAAACCCAACACCTCCGTGATCGGCCCCGGCGATCCTATCGCCCTGCCCGACTGGTCCTCCGACGTGTCCTACGAGGGCGAACTGGCCGTTGTCATCGGCCGTATCGCCAAGTCCGTGCCGCTAGAGCGCGTACCCGAGGTCATCTACGGCTACACCGTAGCCAACGACTTGACCGCCCGCGACGCCCAGAACACCGATGTACAGTGGGCCCGCGCCAAGGGCTTTGACGGCTCCTGCCCGATCGGGCCCTGGATCGAAACCGACCTGGACACCGACGACCTAGCCGTTCAGACCTGGGTGGACGGCGACCTTAAACAGGACGGCACTACCGCCGACATGGTTTTCTCCGTAGCCGAGCTCGTAGCCGCCGCCAGCGAATACTTCACCCTGCTACCCGGTGACGTCATCCTCACCGGCACCCCCGCAGGAGTAGGCCGCCTGAGCGCAGGCAACGAGGTGGAAATTGAGGTCGAAGGCATCGGCTCCCTGATCAACACCGTCCGCGCCGACTAAAAACTTTTCCTAGAACCCACAACGAAAGAGATGTGACCCCACCCATGACTGATTACGCCCTCAAGCTGTCAGATCCCAGCGAAACCCGCGTGCGTTTCTGCCCCTCGCCCACCGGCACCCCCCACGTGGGCATGGTCCGCACTGCCCTCTTCAACTGG
The DNA here is from genome assembly GCF_048513535.1 of Rothia sp. CCM 9416. Taxonomy (NCBI): domain Bacteria; kingdom Bacillati; phylum Actinomycetota; class Actinomycetes; order Micrococcales; family Micrococcaceae; genus Rothia; species Rothia sp. CCM 9416. The sequence continues at coordinate 21,497 of NZ_JBLXXR010000024.1, forward strand.
GCCTACGCCAAGCACACCGGCGGCAAGCTCATCTTCCGTATTGAAGACACCGACGCCGCTCGTGACTCCGAAGAGTCCTTCAACCAGGTTCTCGAATCCCTGCAGTGGCTGGGTATTCACTGGGACGAGGGTGTAGGTGTGGGCGGCCCCCACGAACCCTACCGCCAGTCACAGCGCATGGACATCTACGCCCAGATCATTGACAAGCTCAAGGCCGGCGGCTTCGTTTACGAAGATTTTTCCACCCCCGAAGAGGTTGAGGAGCGCCACCGCGCCAAGGGTGAAGACCCCAAGCTGGGCTACGACAACTTTGACCGCGACCTGACCGAAGAGCAGAAGGCCGCCTACCGTGCCGAGGGCCGCACCCCCGTTTTGCGCCTGCGCATGCCCGATGAAGACATCATCTTCAAGGACCTGGTGCGCGGCGAAATCACTTTCAAGGCCGGTTCCGTTCCCGACTTCGTTGTGGTGCGCGCTAACGGTCGCCCCCTCTACACCCTGGTCAACCCCGTGGACGATGCCCTCATGGGTATCACCCACGTTTTGCGCGGCGAAGATCTGCTGTCCTCCACCCCCCGCCAGATTGCCCTCTACCGGGCGCTGGTTGCCGTGGGTGTTACCAGCTTCATCCCTGAGTTCGGCCACCTGCCCTACGTCATGGGCCAGGGTAACAAGAAGCTCTCCAAGCGCGACCCCGAGTCCAGCCTCTACAACCTGCTCGATGCTGGCTTCATCAAGGAGGGCCTGCTTAACTACCTGTCCCTGCTGGGCTGGTCCCTGTCCCATGACGAAGATATCTTCAGCATGGACACCATGGTTGAGCACTTTGACGTCAAGGACGTGCTGGCTAACCCTGCCCGCTTTGACCTCAAAAAGGCAGAAGCTATCAACGGCACCCACATTCGTATGCTTGAGGCAGAGGACTTCCGCAACCGCCTGGTTCCCTTCCTGCACAAGGACGGCCTGGTCACCGCCAAGAGCTTTGAGGAGCTGACTGAGCGCGAGCAGGCTATCCTGACCCAAGCCGCTCCGCTGGTTCAGGAGCGTATGCAGTTGCTGGGGGAGACCGCCGGCCTGCTGGGCTTCCTCTTCACAAAGGACCAAGAGATTGAGGTCGCTGAGGACGCCGCCAAGCAGCTCAAAGAGTCAGCACCCGCTGTGCTCCAAGCCGCTCTCACAGTTCTTGAACCCCTGGAGACCTTCACTGCCCAGGCTATTGAGGAGGCCCTGCGTAGCGCCATCGTGGAGGGCCTAGAGATTAAGCCCCGCCTGGCTTTTGGCCCCGTGCGTACCGCTGTCAGTGGTGCCCGCATCTCACCGCCGCTCTTTGAGTCCATGGAGATTCTAGGGAAGGAGTCCTCGCTGGCTCGCCTCAAGAAACTGCACCAAGAGCTTGCCGCCTAAGTCGGCGATACTCTAAACCAAGAACCTGCCTGACCCCAGCTCTGGGGAGGGGCAGGTTCTTTAGCTTTTTGGGGCACCCCCAAAAAAATTTTTGAAGGGAATTTTTGGCCCCAAAAACCGCGAAAAACCGGGGAACTTTGGGATTCTGTGCGCCCTGAAAGAAGGCCTTGTGATGTAGGTCTACCCTTTTCAAGTTGCACGCCCCTTGGGGGTCGTATAAAGTTATAACTCGTTGCGGCGATGACTTCCTCAGGGAAATCAGCTAAGCAATACCAATGGGATATGGTGTAATTGGCAACACTACGGTTTCTGGTACCGTCATTCTAGGTTCGAGTCCTGGTATCCCAGCGAACATCTTGTTTCAAGATGTCACGGCCCCATCGTATAGCGGCCTAGTACTCCGCCCTCTCACGGCGGCAACACCGGTTCAAATCCGGTTGGGGTCACAGGCTAAAGATTCCTCCACCTAAGGTTTAGGTGGGGGAATTTTTTTTGTTCCCGCTGTTGGCTGTGTGCTAAGGTCCCGCTGTGGCTGAAACTACAGTATCTCAAGTTGCGTACTAGCGGGGTGGCCTATATAGTTTTATCTGTTGCCACAAAGGTAGCAGCTCTTTTTTGAGAGCAAGGGCCCCATCGTATAGCGGCCTAGTACTCCGCCCTCTCACGGCGGCAACACCGGTTCAAATCCGGTTGGGGTCACAGGCTAAAGATTCCTCCACCTAAAGTTTAGGTGGGGGAATTTTTTTGTACCCTGTGCTGACCGGCAGGCACCAGCGGCAAGATAGGTGGCGACAGTTCCACTGATAGGGCACCTCAGGCGCTAGGAACATGCCAGAATAGGGAGTGTGTACAACCAAACTATTCTTAATACTCTGGCCTCCGTGCGAGAAGCCCGCAACACTCTCGCGGCGGCTTCTTTCCCGCTGAACACAGGCTCGGCTGAACAAGCTCAGCAAGAAGCCAAAACCGCAGTCACCCAGCTCGACGACTACATCTTGCCTAAGCTCTCCACCCTGGATGCGCCCCTGACCCTGGTCGTTGGTGGCTCCACCGGAGCCGGCAAATCAACCCTGGTGAACACGCTCATCGGTGAGCCTGTGACCCGTTCCGGGGCTATCCGCCCCACTACCCGCCAGCCCGTGCTGCTCTATAGGCCCGAGGACGTCGCCGCCTTTACCCCTGAGCGGATTCTTCCGCATCTGGTACGCCTTCCGGTTGAACCCGGCCAGGCCCTACCGGGGGCCAACCCCCACAGCGGCCAAGACGAGCTGGTGACCGTCCCGGTCGATTCCCTGCCCAAGGGCATTGCACTGATTGATGCCCCCGACTTTGACTCGGTGAGCGAGGAGAACCGCCGTCTCGCCCAGCAACTGCTACGAGCCGCTGACCTCTGGCTCTTTGTCACCACCGCTAACCGCTACGCAGATGCCCTGCCCTGGGAGATCCTGCGACAGGCGGCTACCCGAGATATCACCATTGCCGTGGTACTCAACCGTGTGCCCGAGGGCAGCGAGGACGAGATCGAAGCAGATCTGAGCCGAATGCTGGCCGAAGCCGGTATCACCCCTGCCCTGATTCACTCTGTGACCGAGCAGGAACGTGATGAGCGCGGCCTGCTTCCCAGCGTGTCCCTGCTCCCCTTGATTTTCTGGTTACGTTCACTGGGCGCCGACACCGATGCCCGTGGCGATATCGCCCGCCGTACCCTGGAGGGGGCTGTGCGTTCTCTAGCCCGGCAGGCAAGCGATCTAGCTCAGGCCGCGCAAGACCAACAAGCCGCAGAAAACCGTCTGCGGGCCGACGCTACCAGCGCTTTCGCACGCGCCCTGACCAACCTGAACGAAAGCACGCAGGACGGCCAGATGCTCCGAGGCGAAGTACTGGGGCGCTGGCAAGACTTTGTGGGCACCGGAGAATTCTTCCGCCAGGTAGAAACAACCGTGGGCAAGGTGCGCGACCGTATCGCAGGCTTTTTCAGGGGAACCCCGCCCACACAGGCTGTTGAGGTAGAACAGGCCCTTGAAGTCAGCCTGCACTCGGTCATTATGGAAGAGGCAGCTACTGCCGCCGAAACCGTCCAGCGCCGCTGGCTCGAAGACCGTGCAGGCCGTGCGCTGCTGGCTGGGGAGGACCTCGCCAAGCTGGACGATAGCTTCTCCGAAGACGTGGCCGAAAGCATCCGTGCCTGGCAACAAGATGTCATGGACATCATCTCTGCCGAGGGTGCGGGCAAACGCCAAAAGGCCCGCTTCATGTCCCTGGGCGTGAACGTAACGGCCGTGATTTTGATGGTCGCGGTCTTCTCAATGACCGGTGGACTGACCGGCGTTGAAGTCGGTATTGCCGGTGGCTCCGGTGTGATTGGCCAAAAGCTCCTTGAAGCTATCTTTGGCGAGGACGCTGTGCGCCGCATGGCAACCGGTGCCCGCACCCGGCTCGAAGAGCGCATTGGCGAGCTACTTGAAACCCAGCAGGCCCGCTTTATCGACCGCCTTGAATCTGTTACCGGGCAGGGGAGCGAGGACCAGGCCCGCCCCACTGCCAGCGACCTAGAGGCTGTTGCCACCACCTTGAACACCGCAAGCACCCAGCTAGCGGCCAGTATTCAGCTACCTGCCGCTTCTGAAACAACCACCGAGAGCTAAAACCGTGACACCAACTTCTACCAGCAAGGCAGAGCCTGCCACCACAGCACTGGCCACCACCGTGGATGCCCTCACCACCGCCCTCGACTTAGGCCAAGGCCGCCTAGACCCCGAAATCCTGGCAAAGGGCCGCCTGGTCCTGGAGCGGGTTGCTACTCGCCGCGAACTCTCAGCAGAACACACCGTGATTGGTTTCTTCGGGGCTACCGGTTCCGGTAAATCAACCCTGTTTAATGCGGTGGTTGGCAAAGAGATCGCCAAGTCCGCCGCCCGCCGGCCCACCACATCGACCGCCCAGGCCGCCGTCTGGGGTAAAGAGGGCGTTGAACCCCTCCTGGACTGGCTGGGCGTAAGCAACCGAACCTACATGGACGAGGACCCAGCCCAAGCGGCAGAAGCCCTCAACCGGGCCGATGTGCCGGTCACCGTGGGCATGTGGAACAAAATCCGCACATCGGTGGGTGCCGGTAAAACAGAAGAAGCCACCGGCGGTCTAGTCCTGCTTGACCTGCCCGACTTCGACTCGGTGGAGGCCTCCAACCGGAAAATCGTGGAGAAAATGGCGCAGTGCGTGGACGTTCTGGTCTGGGTCATGGACCCCCAGAAATACGCTGACGCGGTGATTCACCAGGACTTCATCCAGCCCCTAGCCGCCCACGGCGCTGTAACCTTGGCTGTGCTCAACCAGATAGATCGCCTGGATGAGGCTGAACTGCCTGCCGTGCTGGACTCCCTCAAACTGCTTCTGGCCAAGGACGGGCTAACCAGCACCCTGCTGGCTGACCCCCTGGGTGTTTCAGCCCGCACCGGCCATAACATTCCACGTCTGCGGGAGATCTTGGGGCAGGTCGCTGTCGCCAAAAATGCCGCTGTGGCCCGTATCGAGGCAGACCTGGCCGGGGTTCGCTCAGAACTTGCTACCCAGGACGGGCAGGGGGAACCGGCAGGCATCACCGCCCCCGCTATGACCCAGCTTGAAGAGGGCTTCTACCGGGCCTCCGGCGCTGAAGGCTTGGTCAAAGCGGCCTCCGATTCATATAAGCTCCACGCCGCCGAGAAAACCGGCTGGATCGCCACCCGGTGGGTCCTCAAGATTAAACGGGACCCCCTCAAACGCCTGGGCCTGCACAAAGAACACGATGGGGCACCCATCAGCAAGTCCTCACTGCCTCCGCTCGGTGCACCCCAGAAGGCGGCGCTGAGCACCAGCCTGCGCACCTTTGCAGGTCAGGCATCCGAGGGCCTGGCAGAACCCTGGAGCCACTCCATCCGGTCAGCCGCCCGAACTTACGAAGAACACCTACCCCGCGAAATTGAACGGGCGGCCGCCAGCGTCCACTACGAGGCAACCAAAAAACGCTGGTGGTGGCACCTGCTCAACATCTTGCAGTGGGTAGGGTTAGCAGCAGCTCTGCTTGGCCTGCTCTGGTTGACCGCGCTCGCCGCCGCAAGCTATTTCCAGCTTGTGCTACCAGACCCGCCCACGGTTGAGGGCTTCCCGCTACCTGTGCCTACTCTGCTGGTGGTTACGGGCCTCTTGGCCGGTATTCTGGTGGCTACGCTGGGTCGAGCCATAGCTACTGTCGGCTATCGTATGTACGCCAAGGGTATTCGCCGTCAGCTTGAAGAAAATATGAGTGACGTAGCCTCACGCTGTGTCCTTGAACCCGTTCAAGAGGAACTGGATCGACTTGCCAACTACCGCAAGGCACTGGCCCAGGCCGGCAAGTAACTTTACGGTCTCACAGAAGAAGCCCCGGTACCCACAAGGGTACCGGGGCTCTTTCTTGGTCTGAGAGCAGAAGGCTAGCTCCGTAAGGCTTCTGATAGTGCAGCAGCCGCTTCACATACCACCTCAGCGTGCAGGCGGCCGGGTTGGCGGCTCAGGCGCTCAATCGGGCCGGAGATAGAGACGGCGGCAATCACCTTGCCGGAGGGGGAGCGAACCGGTGCGGAGACTGAGGCGGTACCGCGCTCGCGCTCACCCACGGACTGCGCCCAGCCCCTGCGGCGGACAGTTGCCAGCATGGTGGCAGAAAAACGAGCACTGTGCAGGCCCTCGACCAGGCGGGCGTGATCCTCCCAGGCAGTGAGTACCTGGGCGGCTGAACCTGCCTTCATAGAGAGCTGGGTGCCCACCGGAATGGTGTCACGCAGGCCGATGGGCCGTTCAGCGGAGGCTACGCAGACCCGCCAATCACCCTGCCGACGGAAAATTTGTGAAGATTCACCCGTAGCATTACGCAGGTTGTTGAGGACGGGGCCAGCGGCAGCAATCAAACGATCTTCGCCAGCGGCACTTGAGAGTTCACTGAGACGGGGCCCCAACATAAACCGGCCCTGAACATCGCGGGCTACCAGCCTGTGGTGTGTGAGGGCAACAGCTAGACGGTGGGCGGTGGGGCGAGCCAGACCGGTAGCTTCAACAAGCTGGGAAAGGGTGGCGGGGCCAGCTTCAAGGCAGTCAAGAATGTGCGCGGCTTTATCAAGTACGCCGACGCCGGAGCTAGGCTTCTCTTGCATAGTGGGCAACTTTCGCAGATGGGCCGGTGCGTTGGCCCAGTGATTATGTGTGATGCGATCTTTCGGGGGTGAAAGATAATGGGTATATGGATTGTGTCTGAGTACTTTAATTTTGACTTCTCATATTCTGATATGCAAGTTCGTTTATTGGAAAGATGAGTGCGGTGCCGTCACACTTATTAACGCATCACAATAATTTTTGGAGGACTTGATGGCTGGTAGCACCGACCATACCCCGCGTACATTGGCTGAAAAAGTCTGGGAGGCGCACACCGTAGTGCCCGGTACAGACGGTAAGCCCGACTTGCTCTACATCGATCTGCACCTGGTTCACGAAGTAACCTCACCTCAGGCTTTCGAGGGGTTGCGTCTTGAGGGGCGTCCACTGCGTCGCCTGGACCTGACCATTGCAACCGAGGACCACAACACCCCCACTGAGAATATTTTCTCGACGATTGCAGATCTCACCTCACGCACCCAGATTGAGACACTGCGTAAGAACGCTAAAGAATTCGGTGTACGTATCCATTCACTCGGTGATCAAGAACAGGGTATCGTTCACGTGGTTGGCCCCCAGCTGGGCCTGACCATGCCCGGTATGACCGTTGTCTGCGGTGACTCGCACACCTCAACCCACGGTGCTTTCGGTGCCTTGGCGTTTGGTATCGGTACCTCCGAGGTTGAGCACGTCATGGCAACCCAGACCCTGCCCCTGGCTCCTTTCAAGACCATGGCTATTAACGTAGAGGGTACCCTCAAGCCCGGTGTGACCGCTAAGGACATTATCCTGGCTGTTATTGCCGAAATCGGTACCGGTGGTGGCCAGGGCTACGTGCTGGAATACCGGGGCTCCGCCATCCGCTCCCTCTCTATGGAGGGGCGCATGACCATCTGCAACATGTCCATCGAGGCAGGTGCCCGCGCCGGTATGGTTGCACCCGATGAGACGACCTTTGAATACGTTAAAGGCCGCCCCCACGCACCTACCGGTGCCGACTGGGATGCCGCCCTTGAATACTGGAAGACCCTGCCCACCGACGAGGGTGCAACCTTTGATCATGAGGTTTTCATCAACGCAGATGAGCTAGAGCCTTTTGTCACCTGGGGCACCAACCCCGGCCAGGGTGTCCCCTTGTCCCAGGCTGTTCCCTTCCCCGAGGACTTTGCCGATGAGAACGAGCAGAAGGCCGCCGCTCGCGCCCTGGAATATATGGGCCTGACCGCTGGTACCCCCATGAAAGAGATCCCCGTTGATGTCGTCTTCCTGGGTTCCTGCACCAACTCCCGCATCGAGGACCTGCGTGCCGCCGCCGAAATCCTTAAGGGCAAGACCATGGCAGAGGGTGTTCGCATGATGGTTGTCCCCGGTTCCCACAGGGTTCGCACCCAGGCAGAAGCTGAGGGCCTGGACCAGATTTTCAAGGATTTTGGCGCAGACTGGCGCTTTGCCGGTTGTTCTATGTGCCTGGGCATGAACCCGGACCAGCTGGCATCGGGGGAGCGTTGCGCCTCAACCTCTAACCGTAACTTTGAAGGCCGCCAGGGCAAGGGCGGGCGCACCCACCTGGTCTCACCCCTGGTTGCTGCCGCTACCGCTATCCGCGGTACTCTCTCAGCTCCCGCTGACCTCTAGAGCGGAATAAGTCATCGAATTTGAGTACCCGGATAGCCGGGTAGAAACGGATTTTTCATGGAACCGATTAAAAAGCACACCGGAATTGGCGTGCCCCTGAGGGCCTCCAACGTCGATACCGACCAAATTATCCCCGCCGTCTATCTCAAGCGCGTCACCAAGACCGGCTTTGACGATGCCCTCTTTGCGGGCTGGCGCAAGGATGAGAACTTTGTTCTCAACCGGCAACCCTACAAGCAGGGTTCGGTGCTGGTTGCCGGCCCTGACTTCGGTACCGGATCATCACGAGAGCACGCCGTCTGGGCCTTGAAGGATTACGGCTTTCGCGTTGTTATCTCGGCTCGTTTTGCTGACATCTTCCGAGGTAACTCGGGCAAGCAGGGTTTGGTGGCTGCTCAGGTTGATCAGGACAACATTGAGCTGATCTGGAAGCAGCTTGAGACCGAGCCCGGTACTGAAGTGACGGTGGACCTGGAAGAGAAAACCGTCACGCAGTCGATCCCTGGTTCATTGTTGCCGCCGACCCCCACAATTCGCGGCTGA
>NZ_JBLXXR010000025.1:0-29468 GCF_048513535.1 Rothia sp. CCM 9416
CTCCGGTATTAGCGACTTCTTTTACGAAGTGGAGGGTGGCCTGGTCAGGGCGGTGTATTTTGAGAACTGGAGCTAGTGAGTCGTTCATAAGATCTTTTGGTATGGGTGAAGTTTGTAATGTTTTTCTTAACCCTATGATTAAAAATAGATGAGCCCTAGCAACCAACACGGCGCTGGGTATCATTTTGCCTTTATTGAGGCTAAGAGATTTTTAAGCCCTCGGGCGTCCATTCCACAACAGAACCAGGCGGAAGGGTGCCGGTCTGCGCGGATAGTTTGGTGTTGGAGTCGTCCTGGTAGAACCAAGCTAGAGGGACGCCAGTAGCCTCAGCGAGCGCCTGGAGGTTTTTCTCGGTGGGGATATGGCTTCCGTTTTCCCAGCGCCCGAGGGTTTGGCGGGTTGTCTCCATTTTTTGAGCAAGTTCTTCCTGTTTTAGCCCTGCGTGCTCTCGGGCTTTGCGTATGCGGTCTTGGAGGGTCCAAATGGGGAGTGACATATCCCCAGTTTAGCGATAGTTGTTCCATATGTTCTATTGGTTGGCGTGCATTCGTTGCTTATATTCCTTATGTAATGTATGGTGGGTCTTGAAACATTACTTATGCAACGTTTTCGGGAAGTCATTCTTACTTTACGGTTCTTGAATCCCGACCCCAAGGCTTGCAACCTCGGGGTAAGCACAAGCAACCGGCCGGTTAGCTGCGTTAGAGCTGCAGCACTTGAGATAGAGCCATTACCGGCATTGGCCCACAAAGGAGTCACGCCCAGGGTAGCTCCCTGAGTCTGATGCATATGGAGCAGACTGCCCAAATCTTCTATGCCGAAGAAACAGGGGGTCTACTTGTCGTATCAGGAAGAGGAAACCCTGCGCCAAACCTCGGGAGCTCTTTGGGGGAAGGGAATTCAAAAGCCTCTCGCGTTAGCGCAACCTCTAGCCGAATAGGGCGAAGCCCCTAACCCACCCAGTTACCGAGCAACCCTAAAAGACTTGGCACCAATCACGAACACCACCGTCCGCACCAGCTACCCTTTAAATATCGAACACATGTTCTAATAAGAACCAGGAGAAACTATGGCAACCAGGCGCTCCAACGGCGAAGGCTCCGCACCCTACAGACGACCAGACGGCCGCTGGCAAATTAAAATCCGCACCACCCAAACCACCACCGGCGAGCCAATCCGCAAAACCATCTACGGAAAAACCAGAGCCGAAGTCGTCTCCAAAGCAAAGCTATTCATGAGAAGCCTCGAAGACGGCGCCATGATTGATATGCAGGGCTACACCCTAGACCAATGGCTCGAACACTGGCTCGAATATATCGCCAAGCCCGGCCTGCGAGAACGCTCCTACCGCGACTACCAGCAGCAGCTCGAACGCTGGATTATCGGAACCCCCCTGGGGCGCACACCCCTAGCCAGCCTCACCACCTTGGCCATCGAAAGACAGTTGGGCTACATGAGAGCAGAAGGTAAAGCAGAGGCGACCATCCTCAAAATCCACCGCCTACTCTCCAAGGCTCTCAAAGATGCCCAATCCCGCGGACTCATCCACAAGCACCCCATGCTCGGTCTCAAAGCGCCAAAAGCCGCCACAGACACCGGCGCTGCCCTTACCACTGCACAAACCCGGAAGCTCGTCAACGCCGCTAAAGTCGACTACATCCACGGCCTTAGCTTCATCATCGCCCTCGCTCTCGGACTACGCCAAGGCGAGCGCCTGGGCCTTACCTGGGATGACATCGACCTAAGAAAAGGCACCATCACCGTCCGCCGCGCCCTGGCCCTCGTGCCCGGGGGAGGCTACCAGATGGTGGAGCCGAAATCTGCAGCAGGCTATCGCACCGTACCTGTACCACCCCAGCTGATTGAGATTTTCAAGGATCATCACACCCGCCGGCGGCGCAGAGCCCTTGAGCTGGCCCAGTATTGGAATACTAAGCCCGACGTTCACGGCAATTACTGGGATTTAGTCTGTGTCGATTTTGAGGGCAATCGACTGCTGCCCGGGCAGGATCGCCATGCGTGGAAAGAATTTCTCAGGCGCAATGATGTGCCAGAGATTCGCGTTCACGATGCCCGGCATACGGCCGCCACTACCTTGCTCGGGCTGGGGGTGGCCCCGCGAATCGTCATGCAAATGATGGGATGGTCGAGTATGGCCATGCTGAACCGCTATCAGCATGTTCTGGATGAGATGGAGCGTGAGGCGGCGTCAAAGGTAGGTGAGGCTATTTTTTCGGCTCAGATTATTTCGCTTGATGAGCGGCGCGAGCTGGCCTAAAAGCAATGGGGTTCAAAAAGGGGTTCACGCCACTATTCAGAGGTCACAGAAAAGCCCCCGACCTGGAATGTTTCACCAAGTCGGGGGCTTACTGGTGCCCAAGGTGGGACTCGAACCCACACTCCGAAGAACCGCATTTTGAGTGCGGCGCGTCTGCCAATTCCGCCACTTGGGCAAGCGGTTAAAGCTCTTCTACCTTACATGTTTCGGCACAAATATGCCAATCCTTGAGTCAAGAGGTGGGCAGCCTCGTGCGGTGACCTGAATTCGGTGTCTTGCTCTCTGGAATCTGTGCGATTCAGAAGGCTATGGGAGGGGTATTATAGGTAAGAAAGGGTCGGCCCGCTTTACCTCGTTTTACCGGGTAAACGGGCGGTTTGCATGTGAATATCAAGGCACCGTAAACCCCCACACAAGCAGAAACCATAAAAGGAGCGGGAGATGTCGGAGCAGACTATCCAAGAGCCTGAGACCTACGAAGAAAGGCCGCAACGAACAGTTGTTGTTGCTGAAGATGAAGCCTTAATACGCCTCGATATCGTTGAGATTCTTAAAGACCAGGGCTATCAGGTAATAGCCGAGACCGATAACGGTAAGAAAGCGGTTGAACTAGCTGAGGAACACCGACCAGACCTCGTCCTGATGGACGTCAAGATGCCCATTATGGACGGTATCGCCGCAGCAGAACTCATTAATGAGAAGCAACTAGCACCCGTTGTTTTGCTGACTGCCTTTAGCCAGAAAGAGTTAGTGGACAGGGCGACAGAGGCCGGCGCGATGGCCTATGTGGTCAAACCTTTTACCCCCAACGATCTAGTACCCGCTATTGAGGTGGCTATCAGTCGCTACGAGCAGATTCGTGCGCTCCAAAGCGAAGTTGCAAATATCAAGGATCAGTTCGAGACTCGTAAGCTAGTCGATCGCGCAAAGTCGCTCCTGATGACCCGCATGGGTCTGAGCGAGCCTGAGGCCTTCCGTTGGATTCAGAAGACTTCTATGGACCGCCGCCTTTCTATGCGTGATGTCGCGCAGACTATCGTTAAACAGGTCCAGTAGGGTTAGCTCCTAAGCGATACGAAGCCCGCCTAAACAGCTCGTGCAGTCTAGGCGGGCTTATTTATGGGGCAGGCAGTTTGAAAGCCTCAGTAGCTGTATGAGGTGATAGCTTTTCTCAAGAGCCATCATTCTTGACGCCGATTCCCCACAGAGTCAGTGCAGCAAAGAGGGTAACCCCGGCCCACCACAGACCCCCCTGACTAAGGGCGGTAGCAGTGATAAACAGCGTAAGAATCAAAAAGATATTGCCAAGCATTTTTCGGTGCCGGGGGTTCATCGGTAGCCTTTCGAGTGGGATCGATACAATCGTTTGATTATCCACTTTACCCGGACATCATCGTATTGGAGCTACTTCTTAGTGAGAAGCAGCAATAGGCCTATGGGATGCTTCTGCAGTGGGCAGGTCGTCTTTATCGGCACCGAAAACTTTAGCTACACGCTCAGTCAATGATGCAATTGCAGCATCACCGGTCACGTTCGTAGCAGTACCGAAGGAGTCCTGCGCCAGGTAAAGGGCAATCATGAGGGCAATCATGGACTCATCGAAACCCAGCATGGACTGGAGCAGGCCGATTGCGGTCATAACCGCACCACCGGGAACACCGGGAGCTGCAACCATCATGAGACCCAGCACCAGAACCACGGGAATCATAGCGGTGAAGCTCAGTGACCCGCTGGTCATATAAACAACAGCTACAGCGCACGATGTAATGGTAATCATTGAACCGGAGAGGTGGATGGTTGCGCAGAGGGGGATTGCAAAATCAACAATTTTGCCCTTGATACCAACATCCTTAGCTGAGGCGACAGTCACGGGGATGGTTGCTGCCGATGACTGGGTACCGATAGCGGTGAAGTAGGCGGGCAACATGCCGCGCAGCATCTTGACGGGGTTACGCTGAGTAAGGGCACCTGCCAGGGTGTACTGGATCGCCAGCATAATCCAGTGCAGGGCAATAACCATGACAAAGACCTTGCCGAAGACAGCTAGAATCTGACCTACCTGGCCGGCCATGGTCATGTTGGCAAAGACACCCACGATGTGTACGGGCAAGAGCGGGATAATCACGTAGGACAGCAGTCGCTCGATGATGACCTGGAAGTCCTGGAAGAGGTTGAGCATGTTCTTGGTCTTGAGTGCTGTAATACCCAGGCCAAGAATGAAAGCCAGAATCAGGGCGCTCATAACGGACATAATCGGGTCAAGAGTAAAGGTGAGGTAGCCCGCAGAAAGCGCTTCTTCGGGGTTCTCAAAAGCAGTGAGCTGCTGCCCCTTTAAAATGATGGGGTAGAGAAAATGCGCAACGGTGACTGCCAAAAAGCCGGCAGTAACAGATGAAGTGTAAGCCAGGCCGACGGTTGTGCCCAGGAGCTTACCTGCGCCCTTGGCTAGCGAGCCGATACCCGGCACGATGAAGCCAATGATAATGAGCGGAATTGCAAAGCTCAGGAAGGCGCTAAATACGGTGGAGAATGAGACAAAGAGCTGTACCACGAAATCAGTGGGAATTGAGCTACCGAGTGCCCCGTTGATGCCGGCGATAGCGCCGGGCGTGAAGGCGCCGATGAGGATACCGCCGATGATGGCGACGATAATCCACACGAGCAGCGGAATCTTCTTCATAAGGGTTTCCTTGTGGTTGTGTGGTCTTTTATGTGCTTGTGTTACCCCATGAGTGTACAGGACAAGGTCCCTGAATTTCTGGTGCTGAACTAGGAGGCAGGCACATCAATTATTTTGTTAGTGATGCGGGCTGTTGCGATGAGTTTGCCGGTCTCATCGGTGATTTCAATAGAGTGAACGCATATACTCCGCCCCAGGTGCACAGCGCGGCAGGTTCCGGTCACTAGCCCTGCTCGCGCAGGCCGTACATGCGTGATGTTCAGGTCAAGGCCCACCGCCGCCCGCCTGCTTCCGGCCACCAAAAGATTCGCGGCACAAGAACCTAAAGTTTCAGCAAGAACCGCTGATGCGCCGCCGTGCAGTATACCTGCTGGCTGTGTGTTACCAGCCACGGGCATGGTAGCAACTGTGAGCTGGGGGTCGGCCTCAAGAATCTCAATGCCCAGTTTCTGTGCCAGGGAACCTGCCCTGATGCTTGCAGCTGCGGGCTTGTCCTTGGGGGGCGCTTGGGTACTGTCCATTGCTTGTTTCCTCCACTGTAATCTGAGGGCTCTTTGACACCCTTTATCTATAGTAGGTGAGAATAGCTGCCAAGAACGGAAGCTGTCTGGGCACCGGCTAGGGTGGGCTGTAGGATGGGGAGGGTGACTACTACACCTGAAACTTCAGCAGATAACCCCCAGAAACTGATGCTGATTGATGGCCATTCACTGGCTTTTCGATCTTTCTATGGGACTCCCGTCGATGTCTTTGTTAACGCTCAAGGCCAGCACACCAACGCGGTACACGGCTTCCTCTCTACTCTCATGAGCCTCATTAAGACTGAACGGCCCAGCCATATCATTGTTGCTTTTGACCTCTCCGGTGGCACATTCCGTACCGAGGAATACGGCGAGTACAAGGGCGGGCGTAACGAAACTCCCGAAGAGTTCTACGGGCAGATCGAGCTGATCCAAAAAGCCCTCACCGCGCTGAATATCCCATCGGTGACCCTGCCCCGCTATGAGGCTGACGACATCGTGGCAACCTATGCCCGCCAGGGCCGCGAAGCAGGGTTCCAGGTGCAGATTGTTTCGGGAGACCGCGACGCTTTCCAGCTGGTCACCGATACTGTAACTGTGCTCTACCCGGTCACGACCGGCCCCACTAAGGGGATTCGCTACATGACCCCGGCTGCTGTAGAAGAGAAATATAAGGTTGCACCCCACCTTTACCCCGACCTGGCCGCCCTCACCGGGGAACAGGCCGATAACTTACCCGGTGTACCCGGGGTTGGCCCCGGCTTCGCCGCCAAATGGATTAACGAATACGGTGACCTTGCCGGTGTGCTCGATAACGCAGATAAGATCAAAGGTAAGAAGGGCCAAGCCCTCCGTGACCATGTTGAGGACGTTCTGCGCAACCGCCGCCTCAACCGTCTTGTTGATGATCTCGATCTGCCTGTTACCCTGGCCGATGCGGACCACTACGGCCCTAACCAGGAAGAACTAGATGAGCTCTTTGACTACCTGGAGTTCAACTCAATCCGTAAGCGCATGGCTGAGCTCTTTGAATCAATGCTACCGGCTGAACCGGCTATTGAAATCTCTCTCAAAGCTCTTGACACTGTCAGCACGGCACAGGGTCTAACGGACTTCCTGGCCCAGGCTCCCCAGAATATAGCAGCGGTGGAGCGGGGGAGCCAGGTGCCCGAGCGTCTTGCCCAGGCGGTTACCCTCTACCCCGTCATCGATCGTGAAGCCCCCGAAACCAGCCCAGCTCACGGGCAGGGCTTACACGGCCTGCTTCTGCTTGCAGGGCATACCGCCATCTATCTTGATGTTCCGCTTGCCGATACCAGCTTGCAGGCCAAGCTGGGGGACTGGCTGGCAGATTCCAATGCACCCAAGATTGTCTTTGACGCAAAACAGGCCTACAAGACCCTAGACGCCGCAGGACTACCCCTTGCGGGTGTAGTTGAGGACCCGCTCCTTTCCTCATACGTCTGTGGTTTTATTCCCACGGCCCGGCGGCGAGGCTTCCAAGACATGCTCGAAGATTTGAGCCGGGACTACCTCAACCAAACTTTCCCCGCTGAGCCGGAAGGGGCCGACCAGGGCGAGCTGTTCTCCCTGGAACCCGCTGTAGATTTGGACTACCAGGGCAACGTCGCGCGCTACATTCAAGAACTGGCCTACGCCCTGCACCAGGACCTGGTCGCCAAAAACCAGCTGGGGCTTTACCAAGAGATTGAGCTACCAGCAGCAAGCGTCCTAGCGCGTATGGAAATCGCCGGTGTAGCGCTGGATGCCGGAAACGTCACCGAGCTCAAGAACTACTACGGCGAGCACGTTACCCGAGCTACCGAAGCCGCCTACCAGGTGCTGGGTCACGAGGTCAATCTGAGCTCACCCAAGCAGCTCCAAGGCGTCCTCTTCGATGAGCTGTCGCTACCTACCACCCGCAAACTTAAGAGCGGCTACTCAACCGATGCTGACTCCCTCCAAGGAATCCTCAACCAGGTGGATCCCGAAAGTCAGGGTGCCCAGTTTCTGGCTGAACTCCAGACCTACCGTGACTACACCAAGCTCAAGCAGACCGTTGAGGGGCTTGAGAAGGCAAGAGCGGTTGACGGACGTATTCACACCAGTTACCAGCAGAACGTGGCTGCCACCGGGCGGCTGTCCTCCACCGACCCCAACCTGCAGAACATTCCGATTCGCACGGAGGAAGGGCGAAAAATTCGAGACGCCTTCGTAGTTGCACCCCAAGCGGTTGACGGTGTGGACTACGTCAGCCTGCTGACAGCAGACTACTCACAGATCGAAATGCGAATCATGGTGCACCTGTCTAACGATGGGGACCTCATCCAGGCCTACCAAGACGGGGAAGACCTCCACCGATTCGTAGGTGCCGAGGTCTTCGGCGTGGCCCCAGAGGACGTCACGCCCGAGATGCGCTCAAAGGTCAAAGCTATGAGCTACGGCCTAGCCTACGGTCTCTCACCCTTCGGGTTATCCAAGCAGCTGGGAATCTCCGTCGATGAAGCCACCAGCCTGCGAAGCACCTACTTCCAACGCTTCGGTAGAGTGGGGAAGTTCCTCCGCTCAATTGTTAAAGAAGCCCACAAGACCGGCTACACCGAAACCATGTTCGGCCGCCGCCGCATCCTGCCGGATCTGCAAAGCTCTAACAGGCAGAGAAGGGAAGCTGCTGAACGTGCCGCCCTCAACTCACCTATCCAGGGAACAGCAGCCGACATCATCAAAATCGCCATGATTAACGTTGATGCACGGCTCAAACATGAGGGGCTTTCAACCCGCATGCTCCTCCAGGTACACGATGAACTTATCCTCGAAGTCGCTTCCGGTGAAGAGGAAGCTGCTGAACGTATCCTCACCGAAGAAATGAGCGGTGCTGCATCCCTACAAGTTCCGCTCGATGTTCAGGTCGGCTGGGGCCGCTCCTGGCACGAAGCTGGACACTAAGAAAACCCAAAAGCTACCCCCGGAATCAGGCAGAGTCCGGGGGTAGCTAACTTTAAGACCAACATCACGTGTCAAAGCCCTCAACACATGGCCAAATCGCGGGTCAAACCGTTGACCCACAGATAGCTACCCCCTAGACTTGAACCTGTGCGCTTACTACGTCTATGCGTAGAAAACGCACAGTTAATTTGTCCATATCAACGCTCAGCGCAGCGAACCACATATTTTCCTACCCTCGGAACTACCCCGGTAGCACCAAGAAGCTAAGAAAATATCTGCACTGACCTAGAAAAACTATCCATATTGGAGCCCTACTCTCTATGAGCACCAACATTCCTCAGGTTGCAATCAACGACATCGGTACCGAAGAGGACTTCCTCGCAGCTGTCGACGCAACCATCAAGTACTTCAACGATGGCGATCTCGTGTCCGGCGAAGTTGTCAAGGTTGACCACGACGAGGTTCTGCTCGACATCGGTTACAAGACCGAAGGCGTCATCCCCTCACGCGAACTTTCCATCAAGCACGACGTAGATCCCGACGAAGTTGTTTCCGTTGGTGACACTGTTGAAGCTCTTGTCCTCACCAAAGAAGACAAGGAAGGCCGCCTGATTCTCTCCAAGAAGCGCGCACAGTACGAGCGCGCCTGGGGCGACATCGAAAAGGTCAAGGAAGAAGACGGCGTCGTTACCGGTACCGTCATCGAGGTCGTCAAGGGTGGTCTCATCCTCGACATCGGCCTGCGTGGCTTCCTGCCCGCTTCACTCGTCGAAATGCGCCGCGTTCGCGACCTGGCACCCTACATCGGCCAGGAAATCGAAGCCAAGATCATCGAGCTCGACAAGAACCGCAACAACGTCGTTCTATCACGCCGTGCATGGCTCGAGCAGACCCAGTCAGAGGTCCGCTCAACCTTCCTCAACCAGCTCGAAAAGGGCCAGGTTCGTACCGGCGTTGTATCCTCCATCGTTAACTTTGGTGCATTCGTTGACCTCGGCGGCGTTGACGGCCTCGTCCACGTATCCGAGCTCTCCTGGAAGCACATCGACCACCCCTCAGAGGTTGTCGAAGTTGGCGACGAAGTTACCGTTGAGGTGCTCGAAGTTGACCTGGACCGCGAACGCGTCTCCCTGTCACTGAAGGCTACCCAGGAAGATCCCTGGCAGGCATTCGCCCGCACCCACGCACTGGGTCAGGTTGTTCCCGGTAAGGTCACCAAGCTCGTACCCTTCGGCGCATTCGTTCGCGTTGAAGACGGTATCGAAGGCCTCGTCCACATCTCCGAACTCGCAGTTCGCCACGTGGACCTGGCAGAGCAGGTTGTCTCCGTTGGCGACGAACTGTTCGTCAAGGTCATCGACATCGACCTCGAACGCCGCCGCATCTCCCTGTCACTGAAGCAGGCCAACGAAGGCGTTGACCCCGAGTCAACCGAATTCGACCCCGCTCTCTACGGCATGGCAGCAGAATACGACGACGAGGGCAACTACAAGTACCCCGAGGGCTTCGACCCCGAGACCAACGAATGGCTCGAAGGCTTCGAAACCCAGCGCTCAGCTTGGGAACAGCAGTACGCCGAAGCCCAGACCCGCTGGGAAGCACACAAGGCACAGGTCGCCAAGGCACTCGAAGCCGACGCAGAAGCCGCAACTGCAGCTCCCGCATCAGCACCCGCCGAAGCAGCACCCACCTCATACTCATCCGACAAGCCCGCCGAAACCGGCACCCTGGCATCAGATGAGGCACTTGCGGAACTCCGCAAGAAGCTGACCGGCAACTAATTCTTGGCTAGATGGTTGCGGAGTTCCGATTCCAGCGAAGATTTGTTTCCTCGCTCGCTCGGAATCTTCGCTTCCATCCCCGCAAGAAGCTGACCGGCAAGTAAACAGCCCGTCAAGCTACCAAGGGCCCTCCCCACCAAGTATGGGGAGGGCCCTTTGCATGCACTATCACCCCGATAGTTCATGCAAAGGCTAGCGTCAGTTAACCATTTGTTAACCTTGTGCACAGACTATTAACAGGGCTCCAATTGCGCCCGCAAGCCAAACCAAAACTCTATGAAGGGGGCCCTGTGGATTCCAGCGCGAATTCGGGTTCAGATCTTGCAACTCCTGCCTTACAACGAGACACCACCGACAAATGGTGGCACCTGGGATTCGGCGGGCTCATGGCTGTGGCATTCACCCTGTTTACCTTCTGGTCAGTTAGCTACGTCGACCAGCCCAGCCAGGCCATGATCCTAGGTGTAGCAGTTCTCCTAGGCCTCTTCATGGCCTTCAACATCGGTGGCAACGACGTCGCTAACTCCTTCGGCACCAGCGTTGGTGCCGGGACTCTCACCATCAAACAGGCCCTGCTCATCGCAGCTGTCTTCGAGGTTTCCGGTGCCGTTATCGCAGGCGGGTCAGTCACCGGCACAGTCCGCAGCGGCATCGTAGATCTAGGGGCCATAGACCTGGCACCCATGCAGTTCGTCTACATCATGATGTCAGCCCTCCTCGGTGCTGCCATTTGGCTACTTGTCGCAACCCGCATGGGCTGGCCGGTATCCACCACTCACTCCATCATCGGCGGCATCGTTGGTGCTGCCCTGACCACGGGCTTCACCACCGGCGCCGGGGGCCTGGACATGGTTCAGTGGAGCAAGATCGGCCAAATCGCTCTCTCCTGGGTCATCTCGCCCGTTCTCGGTGGTCTCTTCGCCTGGCTTCTCTTCGGCTTTATTAAGAAGTACATCCTGGGCTATAACGAAAAAATTGATGCCGCCATGCTCGAACTGAAAAAGCGCATGGAAGAAGAGCGAGCCACCCACACCCCGCACGTTGGCTTCCAACGCATTACAGACCTGCAGCAGGATGCCTACTCCAACGCCATGCTTCGCAAGAAAAAGTTTAAGCTCAAGAAGCTGGACCCCGATGCACCTGAAAGCGAATACTACCGCCAGGTCCATAAACTTGATAAGAAAGCAAAGAGTAAGGACTCCCACCGGGCCCTTGAAGTTTACGTCCCAGTGCTGGCAGCAGCCGGATCTGTTCTTATCACAGCCATGCTACTTTTCAAGGGGCTCAATAAACTCAACCTGGGCATCTCGTCCATGGGTAACATCCTGATTATGGTCATGGTAGCTGTCATTACCTGGGTCAGTGTCACTATCTTCGCACGCAGTCTTCAGCATCAAGAACTCTCCCGGGCAACCTTTACTATCTTTGCCTGGCTCCAGGTATTTACCGCTGCAGCCTTCGCCTTCAGCCACGGCGCTAATGACATCGCTAACGCGATCGGTCCTTTCGTGGCTATCCTGGACGTACTGAAAACCGGTCTTATCGCCAAGGAAGCTATCGTTCCCTTCCCTGCCCTCATCACCTTCGGAGTTGCACTGATTGCCGGGCTCTGGTTTGTGGGCCGCAAGGTCATTGCTACGGTAGGTCACGGTCTAACCAAAATGCACCCATCATCAGGCTTTGCTGCGGAGCTAGCGGCTGCAGGTGTGGTCATGGCAGCGTCGGTTCTCGGTCTGCCGGTCTCCTCCACCCACATTCTGATTGGTGCGGTTCTCGGCGTCGGTATTGTCAACCACTCCGCCAACTGGAAACTGATGCGCCCCATCGCCCTGGCCTGGATTATCACCCTACCTATCTCAGCTGCAATCGGCGCCGGTGGCGTTCTGATCATCTCTGCCCTCTTCTAAAAGCTGGATGCCCAAAGCCCCGGTAAGTCCCTCCAAGCCAGGCTTACCGGGGCTTTGCCCTATCTGGCAGATCTACAGATAGATTGTTCTAGGGCCTATCAACCCACTCGGTGCCTGCCCACTCGATATGGTAAGCACCGGCTGAAAGCTGGGCCAGCATATCCTCCGTCCTTGCCTGTAGCTGCGAATCGTCAAAGACAGCCACCGTAATTTCGGCATGGGAGGCGCTGTAGTCTGTTCCCAACACAGCGTAGCCCTGCGCTCGTAAATCGTTCTCTAATCGTCCAGCCTCGGAATGGGGGACGCTGATAAGACCCAGTCGGAGACGTTCTCGGGGAGTGAGTCGGGCGGTATCGAGGGCAGCGGCGACAGCCTCTGTGTAAGCTCTGACCAGCCCACCTGCCCCCAACTTGATACCACCAAAGTAGCGTACTACCACAGCACAAATATCTGAGAGGTCAGCTGCTTGCCCCTCTCGGCCTTGGGCCCTGCGGGCCAGCAAGGCCTGCATCATGGGCACCCCGGCTGTACCAGCGGGTTCACCGTCATCACTAGAGCGCTGGAGGTCACGGTCTGCCCCTATGATAAAGGCGGAACATACATGCCGGGCATCATGGTACTGCTTGCGTTTAGATTCGATGAAGGCGCGCGCCTGGGCCTCAGACTCAACTCGGAGTAGATAGCAGATAAACTCGCTTCGTTTGATCTCAAGGAGATGACGGACCGGCTCCTTGCTTGCAAGTACGGTATAGCGGTTGGCGCGGGTTTTATCACTCATGTGTCCATTCTAAAGTGGCCCGGGAAAGCCGTTAGGCTAGGAAACGGAACTGGCACAGCACATAGGTAAGAGGAAGAGAAGACAATGGTTATTCATATCGGTCTGACCGGGGGAATCGGTTCCGGTAAATCAACGGTGGCTCAGATCTTGGTCAAGCTGGGTGCTACCCTGATTGATGCCGATGCTATCGGTCGTGACTTGATGCAACCTGGTCAGCCTGTGTTTGCTGAGGTTGTGCGTGTATTTGGACAGGGTGTGCTGGCTAAGAACGGTAGCCTTGACCGTGCTGCCCTGGCCTCACTGGTTTTTGCTGATGAGAGCAAGAGGGAGAAACTAAACTCCATTGTTCATCCGGCGATTCGGGTTCAGGCTCAGCGACAGAGGGATAAGGCCGCAGAAAAGCTGGGGCAGAGCGGGGTCATTGTTGAAGATATTCCCCTGCTGGTTGAGACGGGGCAAGCTAACCGTTTTGACGGTGTGATTGTGGTTGAGGCTGACCCAGTGGAGCGGCTCAGACGGCTGGTTGAACTCCGAGGTATGTCAGAGGCTGATGCCCTTGCACGCATGAATGCGCAGGCTACCGACCAGGAACGCCGCGCTCTTGCTACCTGGGTCATTGATAACTCCGGTTCGCTTGCAGAAACGGAGGAACAAGTAGGCAGGGTGTATGGAAAAATCACGGGGAGAGAGTTCTCATAGAGTTATTTATGCAGTCAGTCGATGGGGTGCACCTGTGAGAAAGATCTGTTCTGACTAGTATTGACGGGCGAGAACGGGCCTGTGTCTAAAAATCAAGTGGCCTGGGTATACAGTGGAAATACAATATAAAGCTGACTTAGTATTAAAGGCGCTGCCTAGATATTGGGTGGTACCTCTGCGGCTGGTGGATGCAAGAAAGCCGGGCAGAGGGAATCGCATTTTCCACCGGGATTGACCGTGCTGACTAAGCTACACAACCTCTTAGGGCTGAGAACCAGCCCTGCAATTTTCTTTTCCTCGGCCTTCTTTATCGTGCTTTTCACGGCCTTGATGGCGGCTTTTCCCACCACGATGTCAGACGGTATCGGCGCGGTTTCCGGCTTCATCATTAAATACCTGGGCTGGGTTTACACCCTGGGTATTGCCATTTTCTTCTTTTTCTTGGTCTATATGGCCATGAGCCGTTTCGGGCGTATCAAAATTGGTGACGACGATGCTGAACCCGCATACTCAGGATTGGCCTGGTTTGGTATGCTCTTTGCCGCAGGTGTGGGTGCTGTCTTGCTCTTCTGGGGTGCTGCTGAGCCCATTTCTCATTACGCCAAGCCACCCTACGATGGCGTAGCACCACAGTCTGATCACGCGGCACTCGATGCTCTAGCGATTGCTAACTGGCATATTGGTCTGGGCGTGTGGATTATTCTGACGGTACCTGCTTTGGCTTTTGGCTACTTCACCTATAAACGTAAGCTACCCCCGCGCGTTTCCTCGATCTTCCAGCCCCTGCTGGGCGAACGTATCCACGGACCCATCGGTAAACTCATCGACTCGGTAGCCATTATTTCTACCGTTTTTGGTATCGCAGTCTCTGTAGGTATGGGTGCCCTCCAGCTTAATTCAGGCATGGGGATCATGTACGGACTTCCCCTGGGCGGTATTATCCAGGCCGGCATCGTGGCCATCATTACGGCCGCAGGTATCACCTCTGTGCTCATGGGTATGGATAAGGGTGTTAAGCGACTGTCCTACATTAATATCCTCTTGGCTATTGCTCTGATGATTTTTATCCTCATGACGGGAGCTACCCGTTTCCTCACCCTGGGAACCGTTGAATCTGCCGGCTACTTCCTGCAGAAGCTTCCCGTCATGATGCTCTTTAACGACGCTTTTGCCGATACCGGTTGGATCGGCAGCTGGACGGTCTTCTACTGGGCATGGACTGTGACCTGGGCACCTTTTGTGGGTCTCTTTATCGCTAAGATTTCCCAGGGGCGCACTATCCGCCAGTTCGTGGTGGGTGTACTGTCTGCCCCTACCGCTTTCACCCTGATTTGGGTTGGGGTCTTTGGGCTAAGCGCCTTTAACATTGAGCGCAAGGAGAACGGCACCCTGGTGCAGACCGTTGTTGAGCAGGGCGATATTCCCGCCGCGCTCTTTGAGTTCTTGAGCCATTTTCCCCTCTTCCCCGTGGTTGCGGTGGTTGCTCTTCTGGTGATTACCATTTTCTTTATCACCTCGATCGACTCAGCCGCTCTGGTCATGGATGCAATCGCTAACGGGCACGAAGACCCGGCACCCAAACGGCAGGGGGTCTTCTGGGCTGCCTCCATCGGTCTTGTGTCAGCCTCAATTCTTGTGGCAGCAGGCGATAACGGGCTCCTTGCCTTGCAGAACGTCATTGTGGTCATCGGCTTCCCCGTCTGGCTCATTGGGTTTATGCAGATGTGGATGCTGGTGCGGGCCTTACGAGAGGACGCTGGTGAACTGCCACCCATGAAGACCCGCCAGTGGAAACAGGTTCTCCCCGTGGAGGAATACCACCGCCGAGCCCAGGAAGACTTCTCGTCCATTGGTGAAGTCACCATTCGCCCCGAGTATGAGGTAGGTTCAGAGCCGGAGTATGAGGGCCTGGTTCCCAATACGGGACAGATTCCTGTAGTGACTGCTGAAGCTGTGGCCTTGGAGGCCACTGAGAAGGCCCAGCAAGACAAGCAGGTTTAGGGTATCTCAGGTCTGCCTGAGGGGATGGAGCTATTCCTGTTCAGCAAGATATACTGCTGGCTTACTGCCTAGAAGATGGGGAGTAAGCCAGCAGTTTTTGCCTGGGGAGGGTAGTGGGGTGAGAACCAGTAACCTTCTGCCTGTAAGCTCTAGAGGCTATATTCGTACTGGTGTTCTAGTTTTTGCCCTGGTTTTTCGGTAGGGTAGGGGCATGAGTCTTGCCCAGGAAATCAATCGGATTGTTGCCCCCTTTGAAGTCGTCTCCGAATATCAGCCAGCGGGCGACCAGCCCAAAGCTATTGCTGAGCTCACCGAACGAGTGCAGAACGGTGAAAAAGATATTGTTCTGATGGGCGCGACCGGTACCGGTAAGTCGGCAACCTCCGCCTGGCTCATTGAAGCTGTCCAGAGGCCTACTCTGGTCATGGTCCAGAACAAGACCCTGGCCGCCCAGTTGGCCAACGAACTGCGTGAACTACTGCCTCATAACGCGGTGGAGTATTTTGTCAGCTATTACGACTACTACCAGCCCGAAGCCTATGTGCCGCAGACCGATACCTTCATTGAGAAGGACTCGTCTATCAATGAGGAAGTAGAGAGACTGCGTCACTCTGCCACCAACTCCCTGCTGACCCGCCGCGATGTGGTGGTGGTGGCAACCGTCTCCTGTATCTATGGGCTGGGTACCCCCGAAGAGTATGTGGCCCAGATGGTTACTCTGCGGCGGGGCCAAGAACTAGACAGGGACGAGCTACTCCGTCGTTTTGTGGGCATGCAGTACGCACGCAACGATATGGACTTCCACCGCGGAACCTTCCGGGTGCGCGGCGATACCGTAGAAATTATCCCCATGTATGAGGAAAACGCTATTCGCGTGGAATTCTTCGGGGATGAAATTGAGGCTATCTACACCCTGCACCCACTTACCGGTGAGGTCATCCGTGAGGAAGAGGAAATGTATGTCTTCCCTGCCTCGCACTATGTTGCCGGTGCTGAGCGCATGGCAAGGGCCATTAGCTCTATTGAGGATGAACTGCGGGAACGGCTCCAAGAACTAGAGTCTCAGAATAAGCTGGTTGAAGCCCAGCGCTTGCGGATGCGCACCCAGTATGACCTGGAAATGATGGAGCAGATGGGATTCTGCAACGGCATCGAGAACTATTCCAGCCATATCGACGGTCGCGCCCGGGGAACTGCGCCTCACTGCCTACTGGACTATTTTCCCGATGACTTCCTGCTGATTGTGGATGAATCCCACGTCACGATCCCTCAGATTGGTGCCATGTTTGAGGGCGATATGAGCCGTAAACGAACCCTGGTGGAGCACGGTTTCCGCCTGCCCTCAGCCATGGATAACCGCCCCCTGAAATGGGAGGAGTTCCTGGACCGTATCGGCCAGACCGTCTACCTTTCAGCAACCCCCGGTAGGTACGAACTGGCTCAGGCCGATGGGGTCGTGGAGCAGATTATTCGCCCCACGGGTCTGGTTGACCCTGAAATTGTCGTTAAGCCCACCCAGGGGCAGATTGATGACTTGCTTGAAGAAATCCGTGTGCGGGTCCAGGGGGATGAGCGCATACTGGTGACCACACTGACCAAGCGTATGGCAGAGGATTTGACCGACTATCTGCTTGAACACGGGGTCAAGGTCCAGTACCTGCACTCCGATGTGGATACCCTACGCCGTGTGGAACTATTGAGCGAACTGCGCCAGGGCGTTTTTGATGTTCTGGTGGGTATCAACCTGCTCCGTGAGGGCTTGGACCTGCCCGAAGTCTCACTGGTCGCTATCCTCGATGCCGATAAGCAAGGTTTCTTGCGCTCCACTACCTCGCTGATTCAGACCATCGGGCGTGCCGCCCGTAACGTGGGCGGACAAGTACACATGTACGCCGATAAAATCACCGACTCTATGCGGGTGGCCATTGACGAGACCAACCGCCGCCGCCAGATACAGCAGGCCTACAACAAGGAACACGGCATTGATCCGCAGCCTCTGCGGAAGAAGATAGCCGATATCACTGACAAGCTGGCCCGCGAATCAGAGGACACCGCTGAGCTCCTTGCCTCGCGCAAGGGTAATGCAAAGACTGCATCCAAAAAGGGCACCAAGTACGCGGCTACCTCACCGGAAGCCGAGGAACTTCTGAAAAAGGCCGAAGCCAAGGTACGTGCCGACGGACTTGCCGCCGCTCCCGCCGAGGACCTGATGAGCCTGATTGAAGACATGCACGCACAGATGATGCAGGCCGCTGAAGAACTCAAATTCGAGCTGGCAGGCCGCCTACGAGATGAGATAGCCGACCTGAAGAAGGAACTACGGCAGATGCAGGCAGCGGGGCACGCCTAAACCCGGAAGGGTGGTAGAATTGTGCGGTTTGTGTCCTTACCTTTTCTAGGAGCCACCGTGAAGCAGAGTGTTGCCCGCATGCCCGGTATGCCTCAAATTCTCATCACCTTTGGTCTGAGCATTAGCAGCCTTGCCGTTCTGCTCCCGGCCTCACCCGCCTGGGCTGTAGCCGGCGGTGCTGGCTCCTTCGGGGCAGGCGCAACCAACGCTGTACTCATGGCTGTCACCGTGGCCACGCAGTTCTCGGTGCCCACCCTTACCCGCCATTTTTCCTGGGCACATGTACTGCCCCTTGGCACAATCCTCTTAGGTCTACCCTCCCTCATTCAGCTCCTCAGCCCTGCCCTGACCAATATCCTGCTGACCTCAGCCCTGCGAGGGGTCGGCTTTGGCATTGTCACGGTCTGCTGTTCTTCGGCTATGTCCTACCTGGTTCCCCTGGAATACCGAGGCCGGGCGGTGGGCCTCTACGGACTAGCCGCAGCTGGCTCACAAATGTTCTTCACCCCGGTTGCCCCCTGGGCTATCGAAGTCTTTGGGCACCGGCCCGTCATTGCTGTGGGCGCGATTGCTGCGCTCGCCGCACCCTTTGCTTTTCAGCTGGGACGCTCCGTTGATCGCTATCTGGCACAAGACCAAGAGGGCAAGCCAACAATATCTGCTACCCCTAAGACCTCGACCACTACGATTATCAAACGTATCTGGCCCGCCCTACTGACGCTCACCCTGGTGACCTCAGTGGGCGGTGCCTTCATGACTTTTTCCACTGAAATAGCGCCCACCGCAACACTGGCTACAGGCGGCTTGCTCCTGCTCTGCCTCCTAGCTACCCCCACCCGTCTCTACGGCGGTTCACTTACCGACCGCTTTGGGACCCGTCTGCTGATGACACCGGTACTGGGATTCGTCGCTCTGGGGCTGGTTCTGCTTGCCCTGATGGATGGGGCGAGCTCTCTTTCTGTGCTCTTCTTTCTCCTGGGCGCATCCATCATGGGCTTTGGCTACGGCTTCCTGCAATCGGTGACTATGGTGCGAGCCCTGAGCGATGCCGGGGGAGCCGATGCCACCCAGCGAGCATCGGTTGCTTGGAACTCACATTTTGATATTGGTACCGGACTGGGGGCCCTTGCCATTGGGGCTCTTGAACAGTCCACCAATTTTGCAACTGCCTGGGTGGTAGCGGCACTTATCCTAGCTCTCTGTGCTCTTGGAATGGGTTTACGAGACGCCCGTTCCTGAGTAGTCGCTGTTCAAACGGTGCCCGCGTAGGTTATAGTTGAGGTTCGAGCAAGGGAGTATCCCGCTAATTCCTGTTTCGTCAGCACGTTGATCGATGGCGCCCAACCGGGGCAGGAAACCACATAAGCTAAGGTGGTTGGGAGAGACTTGTGGATTTTGGTTAACCCTCAACCACAAGAAAGGCTCTCATGCATATTAGTGGTTTACAGTGGGCGGTAACTATCGCGGTTATCCTCCTGCTTTTAGCGTACGATTTTTTCTTCCATGTGCGGAAGGCTCACGAGCCCACCATTAAAGAGGCCGCTATCTGGTCGGCTCTCTACATTGGTTTGGCACTAGCTTTTGGCCTGGTCATCCTTTTCTGGGACGGCACCCGGTTCGCCGCCGAATACTACGGCGGCTACATCACCGAGAAGGCCCTGAGCGTTGATAACCTTTTTGTCTTCCTCATCATTATGGCCAGCTTTAAGGTGCCGCGCGCTGACCAGCAGAAGGTGCTTCTCTTTGGCATTGTCTTTGCTCTGATAGCTCGCACTGTTTTCATCCTTGCCGGTGTCGCTTTGATTAATACCTTTAGCTGGATCTTCTACCTCTTTGGTCTGGTACTTATTTACACTGCGGGCAATTTGATCAAGGGTGAAATTACCGATAAAGAGGAAGAAGACGAAGCCAATAACATTGTTATCCGTCTGGCAAAGAGAGTCTTACACACCGTTGACTACTACGATGGCGATAAGCTCTTCACCCTTGAAAACGGCAAGAAGGTCATGACCCCCATGCTGCTCGTTATGGTAGCTATCGGCGGCACCGATATTCTCTTTGCGCTGGACTCAATTCCCGCAATCTTTGGCCTGACCCAGGAGGCCTACATTGTCTTTACCGCAACAGCCTTCTCACTGATGGGCTTGCGTCAGCTTTACTTCCTGATTGACGGCCTGCTGGACCGCCTGATTTACCTCTCCTGGGGCCTGTCTATTGTCTTGGCCTTCATCGGGGTCAAGCTTTTGCTCCACGCTTTGCACGAGAATACTCTGTTTTTCCTCAACGATGGGCAACCCGTTCAGGTGATAGAGGTTGGTATTGAGCTGTCCTTGGCAGTTATTATCAGTGTCCTAGTCATGACAGTTCTTGCTTCACTGTATTCCCCTAAGGGTAGGGCACTTGCTACCATCCAGAAGGTTCAGAATCTCTCTGATGAATACCTGAACCTACCTGCTCATGCTCCTGCCGCACAGCGTGCTGAGCTTCAGAGCAAGTTGGATGCTGCGGCCGCTAAGTCACGTAAAATTCCTCAGAAATACCGGGATGAGCTGATTGAGTCCGAGGCGGAGTACCAGGATCTGGTGCATCGTGCTCGCACGGCCCATGCGGAGCACACTGCCTAAGGGAAGAGGTTCGAGGCTGGTCCCTGGGATTTGCTGACCTTCTTGGCCGATACCGTCAGTATCTTGCCCTTACGGGCAGATGCTGACGGTTTTGTTTTGCTTTATCACCGCTGCTATGCGCCTAGAATGAGAGATATATTAAAGGCAGTCTCAGCTCAGTCAACAAGAGGGGGTCCGACTGTGTCGCTCATAGACTATCTACCGCTTGTTATTTCTTTAGTAGGGGCAAGCATAGTATTTGTGGTGACAGCTCAGATGGGAGCACATGGCCGCCTGCCTCCCAATGGGGTTATTGGGTTTCGTACAGCATCGACTCTGCAATCTGATGCCGCTTGGGAAGCTGGACACCGCGCTGCCGTCCCCGCCTTGCGGATCCTGGCATTGGTGCAGGCTGTGGGCGCTGGCCTTACCTTTGTTTTGGGCTGGTTTCTGCAATCACCTTTCGCTATTCCTTGCGGTATAGGCGCCTTGCTCCTGACGGGTGCTGTATTACTTGTACTTTCAGCTACTTCTGTTAAGACTGCGGCTCATACTGCTCATCAAGAGTGGTTAGAGCGCCAGAGCCGAAAGCTATAGCTGACTTACCTAGATGATTATTCGATAGCTCAGGCAAAAAAGCCAGGCGCTGACCCTGATCAGGGGCGAGCACCTGGCTTTTGCTTTCGTAGATCTAGCGCATATCCGCTAGCAGGTTCTTTAGATGACCCAGGATGGCCGGGCCATCGACTCCTAGACCGTCATGGTGGTGAGTCTGCGAGGTCCACACGCGAGTGTTCCCCACAAAATCGGCGGTCTTCATGGAATGGGCATAGTCCACAAAGACATCGGGCACATAGGCGGCCGCCGCTAGAGGCACCCGGTTCTGAGCCAGCTGTTCGTGGTCATAGAGCCTGCCCCAGTCCTGCTTTTCAGCCAGCAGGTGGGCAACCTCGGCCAGCGGGCCTAGAGCCGGGTCCTCCTCAAAGTACCAGGGGAAGATATGCTCGCCCAGCCAGAGCAGGTTTTCTGCATCTTCTGCAAATTCTGGGCGCTCGGCGTGCATACGGGCTGCTGACCAGCGAGTCGGTGCGGGGGAGGGGGAGCCTGGCGCCCCGTCTGCGTAGATACTCTCGTGGAGAAGCCCATAAAGGGGAGCTGATGCGAAACTAACCTGTGCGCTCACCGCAGTCAAGAACTGGTCGGACAGCCAGTTTTTTGACTCGGCAAAAGCAGACTCCAGAATATAGTGCAGGTTGCGTGCCCGCCCGTTGCCGCCCAGAAGGTGACCCAGCATCTGCAGGCGATGGGGTGTCAGCCGTTCACCGGTGGGTAAGACTTCCTGATGGGTAGCAAGGTGCTGCGCGATACGGGCCGCCAGCTCGCGGTCCTGGGGGTACCAGCTGTAGTATTCCTCGCTCCGTTCCTGCATACGGTCCAGGGTTGAGCGGTAGACCTCATCAAGGTGAGAGCGGATGGGGGCAAGCCCGGCCGTCATGCGGGCATCTTTGATGGATTCAGGGGCGAAGGATAGGTAGCTGAGGGTCAAAAAGCCGCCGAAGCTCTGGCCCATTGTGGACCAGCGCTGATCTTTGCGGTCAGCTAGGAGGAAGCTACGGACGACCTCGGCATCGGCAATGATGGAGTCGGCCCGGAAGAGCTCACAGTATTCTGCCTGAACTTCTGCTGACCCTAGTTGGGCGAGTGCCTTGGCAGAGAGCGGGGTGGAGTTGCCGGTTCCGCGCTGATCTAAGAGCACCAGTCGGTGGGTCTGTGCTAGCTCCTGCACCCAGCCGCCCTCTGTTGCCGGACGGGGGCTTTTGCCACCAGGCCCACCCTGGAGGTAGACCATGTAGGGGCGCTCATCTGCAGGAAGAGTCAAAGCCTCGGAGGTATCAACTACTTCACGGGCAAAAACGGTCATGCTCTGCTGGGCAAAACGGGACTCTAGTGCCGCTGACTCACTCTTGCCAAAGATTAGGCCGTGGGTCGCGGGTGCGGTGAACCAGTGATCGATGAATTTGAGTGAGCCGATGGTATGTGTAGCCCCAACACGATGGCTGGGTGTTGGTAGGGCAGAGAGGGCCACGGTGACCTCCTAGTAGGGACGGAAAAGACTTTTAAGCTCTCGTTATATATAACAATATACTGTTATATTCCAAGATATAACAGTATATTGTTATATATGTTTGTCATGACCG
The DNA here is from genome assembly GCF_048513535.1 of Rothia sp. CCM 9416. Classification (NCBI taxonomy): domain Bacteria; kingdom Bacillati; phylum Actinomycetota; class Actinomycetes; order Micrococcales; family Micrococcaceae; genus Rothia; species Rothia sp. CCM 9416. The sequence continues at coordinate 22,744 of NZ_JBLXXR010000025.1, forward strand.
TAGACCAGCGTAACTCTTCAACCGGCCAAGACCTGGTACCCCAACTGCACAGTGACCTAGCCGGAAACAGCAATATTGCCTCACCGCTAAGGCCCTTCCAACGCACCGCAGGCGACGAAGTCCAAGCGGTCTTCGATGACCCAAACGGTCTGCTCGAAACCGCCCTAGTGCTGGCCCGCCAGGGAACCTGGCATATCGGGATTGGGGTCGGTGCCGTCAATGAGCCGCTACCGGCCAATGCCCGCGAAGGGAACGGCCAAGCCTACAGGAAGGCGCGAACCGCAGTGGAGCGCGCCAAACGCTCAGCCGGACACATAGCCTTTGAAGGAACAGGTAGATTTTCCGAACTGATTGAAGCCAGCCTGCAACTTGTCATGGGGCTTGAAGAAGACCGGAACGACTCCTGGCAGGCCATCGGAGAACTCTACGAGCAGGGCATGACCCAGATAGAAATTGCCACGCACCTGCAAACCTACCAGTCAGCGGTCAGCCGTGCCCTCAGACAGGGACGATGGCAGGAAACCCGCCGCATGGTACAGGAGCTCAAAACCCTACTCGCTGAGGAGAATGTATGAACCTGGTAATTTGCATCCTGCTGGTAGCGCTTTTTACCCTGTCACTGCTGTGGCTAAAAACCCAGAACGCCAGCGCCCCCAAACCTGGACTCTCATGACCCTACTCGGCGGGGCCCTTGTGCTGTCTACCCTGGCACAGCCCCTTGAAGCCCCGGTCCGTGAGCTGACCACAACGCTCGCAGTGCTGGTGAGCTGTTTGGGCGGGTCAACTCCAGCAATCTACTTCGTGGGGAAGATTAAACAGAAACAAACAGAAGAAAAGCCCAAGGGCCAGCACATCACCGGCACCCTGGGCATCCTAAACCTACGTGCAGACATCACCCAGTCCGACGAACGTATCGAAGCCGAAGGCGGAGGCCGCCTCATCGGCATCTTCGAACGGCTCGCAGTAGCGCTCTGCCTCATCACCGCACTGCCAAGCGCTCTAGCTGTCATCGTTGCAATCAAAGGACTAGCCAGGTACCCGGATATCAAAGCTGGGCACCTGACCGCCGAAAAGTTCATCGTGGGGACTTTCGTCTCCCTGCTCTGGGCAGCAAGCTGCGTCCTGATCGCCGTGAACCTGCGGTCAGTGCTGGGCTAGAAAGCCCCTACGCTCTCAATCAGCACCACGGGAGCGCCTTCCGCATCGGAGGCCGCCAAATCAACCCTGGCAACAATACCGAAGTCATGGTTCTCCTCCGGGTCCGAGAAGGTCTGCCGAACCAACCAGAAACCGGGGTGCTCAGCAGTATCATCGTCAATTGTCAGCAGACCAGGTGAACGAGCATCGGCATCGGTGTAGATATCCTCGTACTCCTCAAAGTAATCGTCCATAGCGTCGGCCCAACGGTCAGAGTCCCAGCCAGAGCGCTCGCCGTCTAACTGGCCCAGAATCTTGTCGCGCTCATCGGCAAACAGCTCCACCCTGCGGAAGAGGGCGTTACGCACCATGACCTTAAAGGCACGCGGGTTAGCGGTAAGAGCGGGTGCGCTTTCTGCCACCAGTTCCTCCAGAGAGTCCTGGACGGGTAGGCCCTCATCACCGGAGGCCATACGCTCCCACTCATCAACCAGGGAGGAGTCTGTCTGGCGGATCACCTCGCCTAGCCACTCAATCAGGTCGGTGAGCTCATCGGTCAGGGCAGAGAGGGGAACGGTCTGGCGCAGTGCCTTATAGGCATCGGAGAGGTAACGCAAAAGAATACCCTCGGAACGTTCCAACCCGTAGTACTGGATATAGTCGCCAAAGCCCATGGCCCGCTCATACATGTCCCGGACTACGCTCTTGGGCTCTAGTTGGAACTCTTTCATAAAAGGAGCACCGGACGAGTACGTTTCAAAAGCGGCTTCAAGGAGTTCCGCCAGGGGCTGGGGGTAGGTAATCTTATCCAGCTCAGCCATACGTTCGTTGTAGTCCATGCCCTCGGCCTTCATCTCGGCTAGGGCTTGGCTCTTGGCTTTCTTCTCCTGACCCACAAGAACCTGGCGGGGGCGCTCAAGGGTCGCTTCGATGATAGAGACCGCATCGAGGGCGTAGGAATCGCTCTCAGAATCGAGCAGGCTGAGGGAAGCCATAGCAAAGGGGGAGAGCGGCTGGTTCAGAGCAAAGTTCTCTTGCAGGGAGACGGTAAGCCGGACGGTGCGACCAAACTCATCGGGTTCAGCCAGGCGCTCCACGACCCCGCCGTTGAGCAGTTCACGGTAGATACCAATCGCCTTGCGTTTGAGGGATCTCTGCTTGATAGGGGGCTCATGGTTGGCGGTCAAAAAGAGCATGACGGTCTCAAAGGGGTCAGCCTCACGCTGAAGCATATTGAGCATCATGGAGTGAGTGAGCTGGAAGGACGAACTTAGCTGCTCTGGCTCAGCCTCAATGATCTGCTCAAAGGTTTTCTCGCTCCAGGCCACAAAGCCCTGCGGTGGTTTCTTCTTTTTACCCCTAAGGGACTGGGCTATTTTCTTCTCGTCGCCACTAAATTTTTCGCGAGCCTTTGCTTCGAGCCGTTCATTTTCAATGTCGTGCTCGGGGGCCTGAACAACCACGTAGCCGGCGGTATCAAAGCCAGCTCGTCCAGCTCGTCCTGCAATCTGGTGGAATTCGCGGGACTTGAGCCGGCGGGTGCGCTGACCGTCAAACTTTGAGAGAGCAGTAATCAGCACGGTGCGAATGGGGACGTTGATGCCCACACCCAGGGTGTCGGTGCCGCAAATGACCTTGAGCAGGCCAGCCTGCGCTAGCTGCTCCACCAGGCGGCGGTACTTGGGGAGCATACCCGCATGGTGGATGCCGATACCGTTCTTAATATACTTTTGGAGCACCTTACCGAAACCCGCAGAATAACGGAATCCCGCAGTGAGCTCATTGATTTTCTCTTTCTCTTGCTTGGTCGCAATCGACAGGGACATTAGAGAAGCCGCCGTGTCGATAGCCTGGAGCTGAGAGAAATGAACGATGTAGACCGGTGCCTGGTGGGTGGAAACCAGCTCGTCAACTTTCTCGACCAGCGGTTGGCGGGAGTAGGAGTAGTTGAGAGGAATGGGGCGGGTTTGGCTGGTGACCAGGGCGGTACCGCGCCCGGTGAGCTCGGTTAGTTCCCGCTCAAACCGGCTGGTGTCCCCGAGGGTAGCGCTCATGAGCAGGAATTGCGCCTGGGGCAGGTCAAGCAGGGGAGCCTGCCAGGCCCAGCCGCGTTGGGGGTCAGAGTAGAAATGGAACTCGTCCATAATGACCTGGGTGACGTCGGCTCCAGCACCCTCACGAAGAACGATATTCGCCAGAATCTCGGCGGTGCAGCAGACGATGGGCGCATCGGCATTGATAGAGGAATCGCCGGTGACCATGCCCACGTTCTCGGCACCAAAAATCTCGCACAGGTCAAAGAACTTTTCAGAGACCAGCGCCTTAAGAGGGGCGGTGTAGTAGGAGCGCTGACCAGCGGCCATACCTATAAAGTGAGCGGCCACAGCAACAGTGGACTTACCGGAGCCGGTGGGGGTTGCCAGAATGACGTTATTGCCCGCGGCTAGCTCTAGGACAGCTTCGTCCTGTGCCGGGTAAAGCTCCATACCCCGGGCTGCGATCCATTCGGTAAAGGCCTCATAGGCTTCGTCACCGGTGAGGGGGTTGGTTGCAAAATCTCCACGGTAGTAGTGCTTGGTGGAATCTGCCAGGGATGGGGAAAGGTACTGAAGAATCTTCATGATGTTAACCAGTTTAGTGCAGGCCCCCGAGGCAAGCCGCGTAAATGCACGGCTCCCATTCCGTTTCATCTCGTGGTGGTAGGACATGAAAATTAGACAAAAAATATATAAATGTGATGCTTGTCAAATAAGCTGAGGTGGGGCTACGATATTCAAAGGAAATATCCGCATATCGAACTCACGAAAGGGGGAGCATACAAATGAACACACATCGCTTTCAGGCGTCTTCAGCTTCCCCCTGGGTTTCTCACCGCTAGCGCACTCAGCTAGCTGATCAACCAAGATCAACCTACCGGGAGGCGTTCACACCGGTAGGTATTTTTATGCCCGGTAGATTTACCCCTTGCACATCTTGTGATTGAAAAGAGAATTTCGTGGCTAAGAATCGGACCGAACAATCCGAGCACAAAAATACACAAAATACTGAGAAGTTCCGCATTGCCCCTCCGGGCTTCCGTTGGAGAACACTCTATTTTCTCCCCTTTGTCTTAGATTTCTTTGCTTCACTGGCAACAGTATTTATGCCCGTTCTTGTGGGGCGTATCATCGACCTGCACAGCTCAGGGCTGAGCACCCAGGCCTATCATGCCATCATGATTCTGGCGGGTGTTATCGCCTATCTGTGCCTGGTCGAGTTTCTGGGTTGGGGCCTCACCTTCCGGGTGGTTGCACGTATTGAACGTGACTGGAGGCTCTACATCAGCCATCTCATAGACCGGGCACCTCACCGTGCCCCCGGTGCTCTCATCGCTATTTTGAATAAGGACGCCCGGGCGCTCTCGCAGATGTGGCAACCGATGATTCTGGCTTTTTCGGCGGTTGGTGTCACATCGCTGGGTACCTGGCAGCTGTGGACGATTAGCCCGCTGATAGCTCTAGTAGCTCTTACGGGCCTTATCGTGACCATGATTACCTTGACCTGGGTATCAAAGCTCATCGAAAAGCACTCAGATGCATTCCGTGAAACGGTTAGCGTAAGCACATCCCGGGCATCCGATATCGCTTCTTCTATCCGCACAATCTTGGGCCTGGGGGCACAGAAGCGCATGATGGTGCATTACGGGCAGGCCGCTCAGGATGTCTACTCCTCCCAGATTCGCCTTGAGAGTGTTCAAACCTGGTCCTATGCCACCCGCAACCTGCTCGTGGGTACAGTGACCTGGCTAGCGGTGGTCTTAGCGCTGCGCGGGGCTGCACCAGAGGGTACCTGGCTTACTGACATACCCGCAGGGCAACTAGTCACTATCGTGGGGCTTATCGGTACCCTGACCGGCCCTATCTGGTCAGTGGAGATGCTGCTCATGTCCTGGCGGAATGCTCGTGTTGCCTACAAACGTGTTGTGCGGCTGAAACGAGAGATTGCAGATGCTTCTTCTGCAGCTTCCCCGCCTGCCCCACAAGGCGCCCACACCGCTCGTGTTTTGGTGCCTTCTGGCACAGGGGCCGTTCACTATATCAACCCTCGCTGCGCCGGCATATCTGCCCAAGAGTATGCTGAAACCCTGGTGCAGAAACTCCGCGATGGTTCGCAGGGAGATAACCACCGGATCTTGTTCTCGGAACCTAACCCCATCATCTTTGCCGGGACTCTCTCTGAGCATCTGACACTAGGGCGTGGCACCCTAACTCGTGACGAGATGGTTGATTTACTCAAAATCACTGACTCCGAAGAAATTGCTATTCGGCTGGGCGGACGAGACCCAGAAAGCTATGTGAAAAGCGCGCTGTCCTCCGAAGGTACCAATCTTTCGGGCGGCCAACGCCAGCGTCTCGCCCTTGCCAGGGCACTGGCACAAAGAGCAGATACCCTGGTCCTGACTGAGCCTCTCAACTCGGTGGATGAACCCAGCCAGAAGTTCATTCTCAACCAGTTAGAAGAGCGCGCTGGGCAACCTGGGGTTCTGGCCCACATTGAACGAATCTACATCGTGAGTACGACCATGGAGGTCGAACGACGGCTGAAAGCAGGTGAGCTCGATGGCTAATCTTTTGCCCATTACGGATGGCAAGACAACCTGGCGGTTGCTTGGGCGCTCTGTCCTCAAGACGCCGTGGCAGTTGGCTCTGCTGATGCTACTTTTTGTTGCCAGTTCGGTTACTGCCCTCGCTACTCCCATTATGGTGGGCCGGCTCGTTGATGCGGTCACCACCGGCCAGCTCACCGGCTACCCCTGGGAGATACTGCTGACCATATTGGGTGCTGTACTTTTGGGGTCGCTTCTGACGAGAGCCTGGACTTTTCAGGGGCAAAAATTGGGGGTCCGCCTGAACCGTGACCTGGGTATTGACCTGGTGGAGGCTTCCCTCCAGCTCGATGCTCAAACCATTGAGGACGCGGGCTCCGGTGATCTGCTTGCTCGCCTGACCGATGACCTTGATAGCGTCCGACTGGTGCTGGCAACCGGTCTGCCGGAGTTTATCCATATTTCCGTATATATGGTAATTACTTCGGTGACAATTTTTACGGTGAGCCCGGTAATCGGTCTGGTTACCGTTCCCATGTTCGTGCTCATGGCCCTTGCCCTGGCAATTTTCCTACCCCGGATAGCCGCAACAACCCGGCGGAAAACTGAGGCAATGAGTGAGCTTACCGTTGTGGCCACAGAGAACGTTCGTGGTGCGGCAACGATCCAAGAATTGGGGGTCCAACAGGCCCGTTCCGGTGTCCAGGAGGAAAAAATTTGGGAGGTATTCAGGATCTCCGACCGTATGGTGGTACTCCGTTCAACCTTCTGGGTGGTCGATGCTTTCAACGCCTACCTTCCTCTGCTGCTAGCTATGGTCTGGGGCTCCTACTGTGTTTGGCGGGGTTGGGCCACCTGGGGCGATGTCTCAACAGCCTCTATCATGCTCTTTTCCATGCGGGTAGACTCGGATATCTTCACCTTCTGGCTGGATCGTCTGCGCGAGATGACCGTGACTATGGGCAGGGTTTTTGGTGTCATTGACCTGTCAGATACCCAGCAG
>NZ_JBLXXR010000026.1:0-28734 GCF_048513535.1 Rothia sp. CCM 9416
GCAAAGAATGTTTTTTCGGCAACGATAGTCGGTACGTTCATGGTCTGTATCAGACGGCTTAGGGTCAGGCTGTCTGCCTGGAGCAGCGACCAGCCCTTATCAGCAGGGGCCGCTTGAACCTCACCGGCTATAATCTCGGGGCGCATATAGCCGGGCAGGCCACTCATGGGCAGCTCTACCAAAGCGGCACACCGGCCAGCAGGGTCAAGGTCGAGCCGATCAAGCCCCTCAGAAAAATTGGCGGTGTGCAGGAAATCGCTACCATCGAGCACCCACTGAACACGCCCAGCGGGGAAGCTGGCGGCTAGTTGATCCACAAAGGTCTCCAGGGCAACCCCCGCGAACAGTTCACCCTCTTCGTTGGTCTGTACAGTGCCCAGCGCTCCCCCAGCTTGGCTCTGCTCGCACAGAATGTAGAGCTGAGCGCGGCCACCCTGCATCTCATAGACGGTGGCTTCGGAGCGTGCGGCTAGGAAAGCTGGAAGGTCAAGGGCAAAGTCCCAGTGGGAGTCAGCCTCAAAAGGGGCAGATTCACTCTCTGTGAGAACAACCCGGCCCTCTTGGGCTGAATCCGTTTCGGGAGCTTGGCTAGTCTCTTCGGTTTCTGCCTCAGCCTGCACCTGCGAGGAGCTATTGCTCTGAGTGCCCTCGTCCACAATGCGCTGAATCAGCTCATCAAATTTCTGGGGGTCTGCCACCAGCTCGTCCACCATCCGCAGGTCTTCAACGCTCATAGGCTCAGTATGCCCCCCTGCGGCCTGCACGTTCACAGTGGCCTGATACTGGATCAAGTCGATGATATTCGCTAGCTGTTCACGCACCTGGCGCTTGATTTCTTCTTCCGAAACAGCCCGACTCTCCTTGCTACCCGGTTCGGTGCTATCGGCCTGGTCCGGGGTAAGGGCAAGGGCTGCCGGCCAGTCCTTGGGATCATCAACAACCGATAATCTCATACGAACCCACACGGTGCCAGCTTCCACCTGTTCGCCATTAGCAGGGGGCAAGGGATTGTGCTCGGGTTCGTCCAGGGGGAATGTCATAAAGCCTTTTCCTTGAAAGATGAGCGCCCCTTATCAGAGGGGTCAGGGCGGTAGGTGGTTCTAGCGGGCGGTGCTTGAAAACTCGTAGACAGCACCGGTGTCTAAAGCCCGGTAGGCTTGGCGAAGGCGGTGGGCGTGGCGGGCACCAAAATAGCGGTCCAGGTCCTCCGGCGCAACCCACTCATAGCCCACCAGTTCTTCTTCTTGCAGGGTGATTTCGGCACCCTCGGGCACTACCCCTGCATCGTAAATGTAGTAGGTTGAGTCGCCCCAGATACCCATCGCTAAGCCGTGAAAGATCACCAGAAGGCGGCCAGGTTCTAAGTCCAAGCCCACTTCTTCAGCGACCTCGCGGAAGCAGCCCTCCTGAGGTGCTTCACCAGCTTCAACCGTTCCACCGGGCACAGTCCAGCCGTCCTTGTAGTTGGGCTTAACTGCCAGCATGCGTCCCTGAGTATCACGAATCAGAGCACCGGCGGCCAGACGTCGGGTAGGCAATGTAGCAATAAAGGCTTTGAGCGCATCTTCAGGCAGGTAAGAATCAAGCATGTCAGTCTTCCCTCGGTTCATAAATACAGTGCTGTGCCCGGCGTGCAGGCCTAGACCCAAATAGGTGTCACTACCCAATGTACATCTGTCACAGGGCACTCAACAGCAGGGTGTCCCCTTGCACTCTCTCAGCAGAATAGGAGCACTAGAAGATAAGAAGCGGGCGGGCCAGTCGCTAGGACCGCCCCGCCCGCTCACCAATCCCGGGCTGTCACCTAATCACGCCCTACTTAAGGAATTTCTCGAAGCCCTTAGGCAGGTTCATCTCGGACATATCAAAGTCCTGCTTCTGCTGGCCAAAGGCTGAGCCTGCCGCGCTCTGCTTCTGAGCGGCGGCCTGTTCCTGGGCGGCGCGCTTGGCGGGATTACCGGAACGAGCCTTAGACTTCTTGCCCTTACCCTTACCCTTGCGGGCAGCGCCACCAGCGGCGGCCATACCCGGCATCTGCATGCCACCGGGCATACCGGCCATATTGCCACTGGCCAGCTTCTTCATCATCTTCTGAGCCTGGGCGAAACGCTCCATGAGCAGGTTCACCTCGGTCACGCTCACACCGGCACCCTTCGCGATACGGGCACGGCGCGAACCGTTAATAATCTTGGGAGCGACACGCTCGTGCGGGGTCATTGACCTAACGATTGCCTCAACCCGGTCAATTTCCTTCTCGTCAAAGTTCTCCAGCTGCTGGCGAATCTGAGCCGCACCGGGCATCATCATCAGCAGTTTCTTCATGGAGCCCATCTTGCGAATCTGCTGCATCTGAGCGAGGAAGTCCTCAAAGGTGAAGTCTTCCTGGTCCACGAACTTCTTGGCCATGCGGTCAGCTTCGGCCTTGTCCCAGGTCTGCTCAGCCTGCTCAATCAGGGTGAGCACATCGCCCATGTCCAAGATACGGCTGGCCATACGGTCGGGGTGGAACTGCTCAAAGTCGCTGACGTTCTCACCGGTTGAAGCGAACATAATCGGCTTGCCGGTCACCGAAGCAACGGAGAGGGCAGCACCACCGCGGGCATCGCCATCGAGCTTGGAGAGGACAACGCCGGTAAAGTCCACGCCCTCGTTGAAGGCGTTGGCGGTGTTCACGGCATCCTGACCAATCATGGCGTCAATGACGAAGAGAACTTCGTGGGGCTCGATGGCATCACGGATATTGCGGGCCTGTGCCATCAGCTCGGCATCAAGGCCCAAACGACCTGCGGTATCGACAATGACAACGTCGTGGAGCTTGGCGCGGGCCTCAGCCACACCGTCACGGGCCACCTGAACGGGGTCGCCGGTGGGAGCGTCAAATTCACTGGTGACACCGGGGTGCGGTGCGTAGACGGGAACGCCAGCGCGTTCACCAACTACCTTGAGCTGGTTGACGGCGTTGGGGCGCTGAAGGTCAGAAGCAACCAGCATGGGGGTGTGCCCCTGCTTCTTGAGCCAGTGCGAGAGCTTACCGGCCAGGGTGGTCTTACCGGCACCCTGCAAACCAGCCAGCATGATGATAGTCGGGCCGGTCTTGGCCATGTTAATGCGGCGGGTCTGCCCGCCCAGGATATTGACCAGCTCTTCGTTAACGATCTTGACGATCTGCTGGCTGGGGTTGAGAGCTTCAGAGACCTCCGCGCCCAGGGCACGTTCTTTGACGTGGGCGGTGAACTCGCGTACCACGGGCACGGCGACGTCGGCATCCAACAGGGCGCGGCGGATTTCGCGTACTGTGGCGTCGATGTCCGCTTCGGTGAGCTTGCCTTTACCGCGTAGGTTTTTGAAGGTTGCTGTCAGACGATCTGAGAGTGAATTGAACACGAGCCTTAGAACCGCTTTCGTATGCCGGTAGAAATCTTCTGGGATTCGCTACCCTACCCCTTGGTGTGGGCGCGGGTGTGCGCGAACGTATCAACTATCTAGGATAACGCATATTGTGTAGCTGTGCCGGGCAGGAGTCTGGGTATCGCGCGTGGTGAATGCTGATCGACATATTTATCCCAGTCCAACAGGGCAATGGTGTAACCGGTAGATTAGTGCTGGGGCGCACAGCCTCACCCTGTTTTCATTTGAGTAAGGACCGCCATGAGCTACGACGTTATGGTTATTGACCCCGCAACCGTTCCCACCACACCGTACACTGTCTTTCATCAGTGGTACGACAAGGCCACAGAGTGGGCAGAACCGCGCAGCTACAGCTCAACCGCTGGTTCCAGCGAACCCATCACCGCCTTCTACAACACCATCATTGAGAAGTTCCCCGACATGAACGGTGAATGGGACGACAGCCTTGAAGATGAAACCTACATGACCGACTACGGCATCGGCTCGGACCACATCTATATGGGCTTCGCCTGGTCGAAGGTAGAAGAAGCTGAGCCGCTCTGTATCAGCCTTGCCCATCAACTGGGCTTAGCTTTTGTGGATGTCAGCGGGACGGGCGATATCCTCATGCCTGATGGCACTAGGATTCAGCGCCCCAAGAACCTTTAGCCAGAACTCACCCGGTGCCCGGGCATCACCGCCGATACCCGGGCACCTTTCTAGAGTTAGGGTTTTGCCCCAAGCGGAGCCTAAAGATCAATCTCCAACAGAATCGGAGTGTGATCCTGGCGGGGTCCTGAATCGACCGTCTCCGATGTGGTGACCTTATCGGCCACGCGGTCACTGACCAGCCAGTAGTCAATACGCCAACCGGTGTTGTTAATCTTGGATGTTTTAGAGCGCTGGGCCCACCAGGTGTAGGCACCGGTCACGTCGCCGTGCAGGTGGCGGAAGGTATCGGTAAACCCACGTGAAAGTAGGTGGGTGAAGCCCTCGCGTTCCTCATCGGTAAAGCCGGGTGAGCGGCGGTTGGACTTAGGGTTAGCCAGGTCAATTTCGGTGTGGGCAACATTGAAGTCACCGGTCGCTAGGACCGGCTTGCTGGCGTCCAGGGTTGCCAGGTAGTCAGCATAAAGACGATCCCAGACCTGACGGTCCTCCAGGCGACGCAACCCCTCGGAGGCGTTGGGTGTGTAGACCTGGGTGATGTAGCAGTTTTCGAATTCGAGGGTAATCATACGCCCCTCGGAGTCCATGGTGGTCGGCGCGTCAAGGCGGGGGTAGGTGACAACCGGTTCCAGTTCGGGGCGGTAGAGGAACATGGTCCCGGCGTAGCCCTTGCGGGCAGGCTCATCGGAGGACACCCAGGCCACCTTGTAGCCCGGGAAGTAGCCATCAAGCACCTCCAAATGTTTTTTGGTGGGGCCCTTGACCGGGAGCTTGGTTTCTTGAATAGCCAGCACGTCCGGAGCCAGCTCTGAAAGAGTGGCAAAAACATGGCGGGACAGCTGGGCACGGGGTGATGCGCTGGTAAGAGCCGCATTAAGGGAATCAACATTCCAGGAAACTAGTTTCATATCTACCAGTCTAACGGCCACCCTGCTAGGGTCCCCACCAGCCACCATAGGCTATCGGCTCACTGTGTTGCTTTTCCGTCAGCTAAATGATTCTGCCCAGAAGTTTCCCTTTGAGGCCGGTGTAGGGCGGGTAAATCAAGCGCAGGGTATCCGGGGTGAGAGGCTTTATGAACACAGTTTTTTCGTGGCTAAAAATTTCCACGCTTTTTTCGCCATGATAGGCCCCCATGCCGGACTCACCTACCCCGCCGAACTGCCAGTTGTGCGGTGAGAGGTGAACCAGACCTGCGCCAAAGACCAGGCCACCGCTGGAGGTCTCTGCTACCAGCCGCTGTTGGTTCTGGGGCTGAACAAAGCCGTAGAGGGCCAGGGGTTTGTCACGTTCATTGATAAAGTCGATGGCTTCGTCCAGGCTAGCCACGGTCACAATAGGCAGCAGCGGCCCAAAGATTTCCTGGGTCATCACCGGGGCTTTGAGCGAGGCTGGTTTGAGCAAGGTCGGTTCAATGTATTTCTCTGCGGCATCGGTGCGACCGCCCTGCAGAATCTCACCGTCATCCAGGTATCCACTGACCCGCTGAAAATGGCGGTCGTTGACCATGCGGCCGTAGTCCGGTGACTGCTGGGGGTTTTGGCCGAACATTTCGGTAATAGCTGCCTGCAGCTCCGGGACTAGGTCTTTTTCAACCCCGTCGATAGCCAGCAGGTAGTCAGGAGCTACACAGGTTTGACCGGCGTTGATGAACTTGGCCCAGACGATACGCCGGGCGGCAGTTACCAGGTCGATACCTGGCTCTACAAGGGTTGGGGATTTACCACCCAGTTCCAAGGTGATGGGGGTCAGATGCTCGGCTGCGGCTCGTGCCACCACACGCCCCACCTGACCGTTGCCGGTATAAAAAATGTGATCATAGCGCTGGGCCAGAACTTGGGTGGTTTCTTCTACCCCACCCTCAATGACCCTTACCGCCTGAGAGTCCAGGTAGTTAGGAACCAACCGCGCAATCAGAGAAGAAACGGTTGGCGTGACTTCACTGGGTTTGAGCACCACGGTATTCCCCGCGGCCAAGGCACCCACCAGGGGCACTAGCAGGAGCTGAACCGGGTAGTTCCAGGGAGCAATAATCAGTACCGTACCAAGAGGTTCACGCACGGTAGCTGCCTTGCCGGGGGCCAAGGTCAGGGGCAGCGGCAGGCGGCGGGGCGCTGTCCATCGCGCCAGGTTCTTGAGGCTGTGATCAATAGCATCCAGCGTGATACCAATTTCGGTCATCTGAGCCTCAGTAGCCGACTTGTGCAGGTCAGCGTATAGAGCATCTAGAAGCTCCCGGGTGTTCTCTGCTACCAGAGCGCGGAGGGCCTCAAGCTGTTCCTGCCGCCAAATGCGCGGCTTGGTGGCTCCGCTTGCAAAGTACTCGCGCAAGCTCCTTACTGTCGGTTCAATCATGCTGATATCTGCTGCCATGTTTCTCTCTTTCATCGGGCCGGCTATTGTCGGTTATCTCTGCTATCTCGCCTTGGCGCTCCACACTCTAGCAGGTAGGCGGGTAGTCCTCTCGCAGCTGGCTTTGGTATTGTCTCTCCCCCCTCCCACACACAAGACATAAACGGGCAGAGAAAACCCGCGTACCCTCCCCCACAGCTGCTTGTAAGGAAAATACGCGGGTTCAAAGCTCATACTGCTTAGTCGAGCAGGGCGTCCACGAAAGCACCGGGCTCAAAAGGAGCCAGGTCATCCGGGCCTTCGCCCAGGCCAATCAGCTTGACCGGCACGCCCAGTTCTTCCTGGATAGCCACCACAATGCCGCCCTTAGCGGAACCGTCCAGCTTGGTCAGCACGATACCGGTAATCTGCACAACCTCGGAGAAGACTTTGGCCTGAATCATGCCGTTCTGGCCGGTTGTAGCATCAATAACCAGGAGCACCTCGGTCACGGGAGCTTCTTTCTGGACCACACGCTTAATCTTGCCCAGCTGATCCATCAGGCCGGCCTTATTCTGCAGGCGGCCAGCCGTGTCAATCATGACCGTATCTACACCACGAGCTTTGCCCTGACGGATAGCCTCAAAAGCAACGGAGGCAGGGTCAGCACCGTCTTTTTCTGAGCGCACGGTATCAACACCTACCCTGTCGCCCCAGGTTTGAAGCTGGTCAGCAGCGGCGGCGCGGAAGGTATCGGCAGCGCCCAGAAGCAGGTTCTTGTCCTCAGCAACCATCACACGAGCCAGCTTGCCAACGGTCGTAGTCTTACCCACACCGTTGACACCCACCACAAGCACCAGGCCGGGGTTACCGTCAACACCCTCAAGGTTGAGGGAACGGTCGGTGTCCTCCCCCACGATTTTCAGGAGCTCTTCACGGAGCATCTGCTTAACATGGGCGGGGTTCTCGGTACCCTCAACACGCACACGCTCTTGGAGGGCCTCCACCAGGCGGGTAGAAGGCTCAGAACCCAGATCAGCCAAGAGAAGGGTTTCTTCAACTTCGTCCCAGACCTCCTGGTCAATCTTGTCGCGGGACAGCAGAGCCAGCAGACCCTTACCCAGTAGGTTATTGGACTTGGACAGGCGGGCGCGCAAACGCACCAGACGGCCCTGAGCAGAAGCAGGCTTCTCAATCGAGGTGACCGGTTCACCGGAGTCGGTGACCGGGGTATCGTCGGCGTCGCGAGTCGTCCCATAGCCACCTTTAGGTGCCTTAGGACCGCGCAGGAGGACGGCTAGAACACCGCCCAGGATGAGAAGACCCAGCAGAATATAGACAATCAGAGTTAAAGAATCATTCACACCTCTAGCTTGCCACATTCTGCACCGCTATACAGCCCCCGCACCCACCGGTAGAATGCAGTTCTGCATATTAGCGCTCAGAGGTGTGAGCTATAATACTTTGAGAAAATCTAAGACTGGCGAAAGCAAGATGAGCAAACATATCCCCACCCCCTCCATGGACACCGGAGCCATCCCGGTCATTCCAGAATCAATCCGTCGAAGTGTTCACATCCAAGGCTCCCCTCACCCAGCACAAGAAAACACCAAAGTACCCACCCAAATCAAAGTACTCATCGCTGCCTCCTTTCTCATCGCGCTAGGATACGGACTTGTAGCACCCGTCCTCCCCGGCTTCGCACGCTCCTTCGATGTGGGAGCTATGGCGGCAACCTTCGTAGTCTCAGCTTTCGCCCTCTCCCGCCTTCTCTTCGCCCCGGTCTCCGGCAAACTCATTACAGCATTCGGGGAACGACGCATCTACTCCACCGGCCTGATCATTGTAGGGCTAGGATCCATCGGTGCAGGGCTATCTATCAACTACCCCATGCTCATCGCTTCTCGTATCATCGGGGGCACAGGCTCGGTCATGTTCACCGTAGCCGCCATGGGAATCCTGGTGCGCAACTCACCACCCTCCATCCGGGGTAAAGTCTCCGGCTACTACGCCACCTCCTTCCTGCTGGGCAACATCCTAGGCCCAGTCCTAGGAGCTGCCGCCTCCGCCCTGGGCATGCGAGTCCCTTTCTTCGTCTACGCCGGCATGCTCCTGTGCGCCTCACTCATCGTCATGACCCAGCTTAAAGACCAAGCACCACAAACCCACCTCAACACCCAGGGCATACCCGTAGCAAAGCCCGAACTCACCCTCAAAGAAGCCCTCAAGTTCAGCAACTACCGCTCAGCCCTGTTCACCAACCTCACCGTAGGCTGGAGCATCTTTGGACTCCAATCAACAGTTGTACCGCTGGCGGCAGTAGCCCTACTGGCCAGCCTCCACGGCTCAGAGGCAGGCTATGACCCTGCCACCGCAGGTGCCCGCCTGGCCGGTTTCACCCTGGCCACCTACGCAACCGGCAACGCGCTCATGCAAATCTACTCAGGCAAGCTCGGTGATAGAATCGGTCGCCGCCCCATGATCTTCTCAGGCCTCCTCTTGGCCGGCATCGTCACAATCGTCTTTGGAACCATTACCGCACCGTCGGCCTTCGTTGCCTCCGCAATCCTGCTCGGTATCGCTGCAGCCCTTCTGAGTCCCTCCCTCCAAGCGGCAATCTCCGATATCGTAGGCAACAAACGCTCAGGTGGCCAACCCCTGGCCTACTTCCAGATGGTCTCTGACATCGGCCTGATTGTAGGCCCGCTCTTCGCTGGCTTCATCATCGATGCCTGGGGCTTCTTCCCCGCCTTTGCTGTTGCCGGTGCACTCCTGCTGATCGCCGCCATTGGCTGGATACCGGGAATCAAACCCAAGTTCCCCGCAGATCTTGCCGACAAAGGCTACACAGGCCGCTAAGACTGCAGACACGAGCGCCGGGCTGAAATTTTCAGCCCGGCGCTCGCCCCCTTTAACCTGCCCTGCCTACACCTCAGATGATTGGCTGTAATCTGCAAGCCTCTGCGAAATAACAGCCGAAACGCCATTACGCATCGATACCCCGTAGAGTGTATCGGCCTGCGCCATAGTGCGCTGGTGGTGGGTAATCATCAGTAGCTGCGACCGTTCCCGCAGCTGCCCCAGCACCTCAAGAAGACGGCCCAGGTTTCGATCATCGAGAGCCGCTTCTACCTCATCAAGCACATAGAAGGGAGCCGGGCGGGCCATGAAAACCGCTAGCAACAAGGCCAGTGAGGCTAAGGTCCGCTCGCCACCAGAGAGAAGCGATAGCCTGGTTACTTTTTTACCAGCTGGCTTGACCTGAATCTCCAGGCCGCTGTTCTGACGGTCAGCGGGGTCACTGAGCACCAGCTCCCCCTGACCACCGGGAAAGAGCGTGGCAAAGATAGGCCCAAATTGTTCTTGGACATCTGCCAAGGCTGAGTCAAAAGAGGTCACAATGTAGTCGTTGACCTCCTTCATGACCGCACGCACATCGGTGCGACTAGCTTTAATGTCAGATATTTGCTGGCGCAGATAGCCAAACCGTTGTTCCAGAGCCTGATATTCCTCCAGCGCTAGCGGGTTGGTAACACCCAGGCGGGCTAGCTCAGCTTCTGCCTGGGCCAGAGCTTTCTCAGTCTCAGCACGATCAGCGGCCACCCCG
The DNA here is from genome assembly GCF_048513535.1 of Rothia sp. CCM 9416. Lineage (NCBI taxonomy): Bacteria > Bacillati > Actinomycetota > Actinomycetes > Micrococcales > Micrococcaceae > Rothia > Rothia sp. CCM 9416. The sequence goes on from NZ_JBLXXR010000026.1 coordinate 9,995, forward strand.
CTACGGCTTGCAATCAGCTCATCCAGGCTCAGCCCTAACTCATCACGGACACGGTTCTCCAACCCCTCCCAGCGCGTCTCACAGCGAGCCCGCTGGGCGGCGGCCTCTGCCTGGAGCGTCAGCGCAGCAGCCAGTGATTTCTGCCCGCTGGCTAGTTTCTCCCGGGTATCGCTGAGACCTTCTGCCAGGGTAAGGGCCTGGGACCGTGTGTTTTCGTGGCCTTTCTCTGCCTCTTTCAGTAGCCCGGCTAGCTGACAAGCAAGAGCCTGAGCCGCCAGGTTTAGACGGGTAGCTTGGCGACGAGCAGCTTGTTCCTGGGCATGGCGGCCTTGCCGATTCAGTTCGGCCGTTTCAAGGGCGTTCAGAGCTTCTTGGGCTTGGAGTGAGCGAGCATGGGCGGCCTGTGCATTCTCCCGATCGCGCTCCAGACCGGTACGGGCCTGAGCAAGTCGTTCAGTAGCTTGCTGAACGGTGCTAGCGGCTTCTTGCGCCCTCTCCAGCAGATCAGCAAGGTTGGGGTGAGGTGGGTTCTTCCGGGCGCGCTCAAGCTCATCTGTTGCCGTAGCCAGTTGTGCTGCAGCCTCTTTAAGCGCTTCATCTGCTCGGTGTGCCGCATCGGTGAGCCTGCGCTTTTCAGCCTGGGCACTGGTACAGGCCCCGGTCAGACCAGCCAGGTCAGTTCGAGCTGTGGTGACCCGCGCAGACAGGGCTCCAACCTTTCGGGCCGCCTGCTTCTCCTGCTCCTGGGCAAGAGTCAGCCCCTGCTGATTTTGGGCAAGGGCCAGGCGAGCTTCTTCGCATTCCTTTTCGATATCTTTCATATGCGACTGAGCCGCAATCAGCTGGGCGTGAGCGTCAAAGCTCGTCTCGACCTCTTGGGGGTAAAGGACAGAGACAGATGTGACCAATAGGCCGTCTGCTGTCGCCACGGTGATGTCCGGGAAGTCTCTGACTGCTTCCTGCGCCTGGACAAGGTTCTCACAGAGATAAACCCGGCCCAGGAGAATGTTGAGGGCATCTGTTAGCGCGGCGGGGGCAGATAGGGCCTGCCGCAAAGCCATAAAACCCTTATCTTCAAGTTCAGGTATAGATAGTTCCTTCTGTCCAGATGGGTTCTGCATGCCTTCGGGCCGGAATACCTGCGAAACCAGGTGGGGCTGATTCCTCCCTTTCTTATCAGCAAGAACACGGGCATAGGGACCAATGACAGCTGCTACAGCCTTCTGCCACTGAGGCTTAACCTCAAGTAAAGATACAAGCTCCTGCGCACCTGCGCTCAGGGCTTTTTCGCGCTCCCCAGCTGGCTCGGTGGATGACTCGTGATCCTGTGACCAGGCCGCTTCGAGTGCCTGGTAGCGAGCCTGAGCAGACCGCAGAGCCAGCTCGGTCTCTTGCAGCTTGACCCGGCTCTTCTCCTGGGCATCCGCCGCGGCTTGACGTCCGCAACGGGATTGTTTCTCGTAGAGGAGAGCCTGCTCGTACTCTGCTACAAGCGCTTGGACCGTGGCACGGGCGGCTTCAACAGAAGCGCTCACCTGCGCCTGGTTGCTCTCAAATTCTTGGTATTCATCCTTGCGGCGGGCTGCTTCAGCCTGAGCTTTTTCAAAGGAGGTCCGCGCCGCTGCAAGTGCGGTGGTCAGCTGCGAAAGCAGTTCCCGGTGTTCAGCAACCTCACTCCTAGCCTGCTCTAGCTCTTGGTTGAGCTGACGGTGATCCTTTTCAGCAAGCCGCGAGATGTCTTCCAGGCCTTTAAGCTCTTTTTCCGCCTGAAGCACCCGTTCCTTAGCCAGGCGGGCGGCTTCTTCTTCCTGGCCTGCACCCAGCCGGGCAGTTTCAAGGTGCGCCAGGGCATCAGCATAATCGTCCTGCTGATTCGCCTGTTTTATACGCTCTGAGGCAACCCGCTCAATCGTCTGGACCCGGGCAGCAAGAGCCTTAAGGGTAGCGACTTCTTGCATGCTTTCTTCCAGGCTGGCTTTGATGGCGGCTTCATGTGCCGTAAGGTCAGCCAGGTCTTGGGTAAAAACCAAGTTCTTTTCTTCGGAGCGAGCGCGGGCTACAGCCGCCTGTTCGGCTGCTTCAGTGTGTTCCGCTATCTCCGTTTTCAGATGGGCACCATCCAGCGCCAACAGATCACCCTTCAGTGCCCGCACACGAGCGGCAACGTCAGAGGCAATACGAGCCGCTTCAGCCTGCTCGCGCCTTCCTTCGAGCTGGTCAGAAAGTTCAGCAGCCAAATCTTCCAGCCGGTCAAGATTACCTTTAAGGTCGTCGAGTTTAGCTGCGGTCTTTGCCTGGCGACGGCGGTGCTTGACCAGGCCAGCAGCCTGCTCAATCAGCTCCCGTCGGTCCTGGGCGGTGCCGTGCAGGATTTTATCGACCTGCCCCTGCCCCACCAGGGTGTAGGGGTCTTTGCCCACGCCGGTATCGGCAAGAAGCTCCTGAACATCGGTCAGACGAGCGGGCTGGCCGTTGATTTCGTACTCTGACCCGCCAGCGGAAAACATGGTGCGAGTGATGCGAATCTCTGAGTGAGGGAGCGGTAAGGAACCGTCAGAATTATCAATAACCAGCTCAACCTTGGCCCGACCCAGCGCCCCGCGTTCGCCGCCACCGGCAAAGATGACGTCCTTCATGGCAGCTCCGCGCAACTGCTTAGCGCCTTGAGCACCCATGACCCAGGCCAGGGCGTCCGCCACGTTGGACTTGCCCGACCCGTTGGGCCCAACAATCACGTTCAGGCCCGGTTCAAACTCAAAAACGGTGGCCGAAGCGAAGGATTTGAAGCCGCGCACGGTCAAAGATTTCAGGTACATTCGAGGCCATTCGGTTGTTCTCTTGGGACAAATTCTCAGGTTTCAACTCTACAACAGCAGCTCCTGGCTACTGTTCGGTGTGAGAGGAACCAGCCCCGCCAATGGGGCGCATGCAAGCGAGCGGGGCATAATATGGTAACGGTGCGCTTTGCAATGAATATTAGCGCCCGCCCCTGTCCCCACTCCGAGGCTAGAAGAGTAGATTGACCGCTAATTCAGATATACGCCACCAGAACGCTTCGATTCTGTCTGTCACCCGTGTACTGCCTCCCGAGGTAGTCACCAGTTCCTACTTCGATGAGCAGCTTGCCGCCACCTATAAGCGGCTCAAGATGCCCAAGGGCCTGCTTGAACGCCTGGCCGGTATTAGTGAACGTCGTTCGTGGGGTAAGGGCATGACCTTTGAGGACGGCGCTGTTGCCGCCGCCGAGCAGGCTATGGCCCAGGCCGGTATCGCCAAGGAACAGATTGGTCTTATCATCAATACCTCGGTAACCCGTGATAACTTTGAGCCTGCCGTTGCCGTGGGCATCCATGACCGTCTGGGTTTGCCCCGCCAGGCCCTTAATTTTGATATCACCAATGCCTGCCTAGGCTTTGTCAATGGCATCACCGTTGCCGCAACCATGATTGATGCCGGGGCGATTGATTATGCTCTTATTGTGGACGGTGAGGATCCTTCGCCCTGGCATGCTACTGCACTTCGTCAGCTCAACCGCCCTGATTCCACACGCGACGATGTTCTTGCCCAGTTCGCTACGCTCACCCTAGGGTCGGGTGCGGCCGCAGCAGTCATCGGTCGTTCCGACTTACACCCCAAGGGGCACAAGATTGTTGGCTCTGTCTCCCGCTCCGGAACCGAGCACCGCAACCTCTGCATCGGCGGCGAGGCTGACCAGGGTATGAGCACCGATGCCGCCGGTCTGCTCAAGCACGGCCTACAGCTGGTCGCTGAGGCCTGGGAAGAAGCCCACCAGAACGGCTGGGACTGGACCGATATGCACTCCTATGTAACGCATCAGATTTCTAACGCTCATACCAACGCAATTATTGAGGCGGTGGGCATTGACCGCAAGCGGATTCCGCTGACCTTCCCCGTCTGGGGCAATGTTGCGGCGGCGGCTCTACCTATGACCCTGGCCGAGGACAGCACCAACTACTCCCCCGGCGACCGTATTCTGTGCATGGGCGTTGGCTCCGGCCTGAATACTGCCCTCATGGAAATTATCTGGTAATAAACCTTTGGGCCCCGGCTCTTTCTGCCAGCAGAGAGAGCCGGGGCGCTGCCTTCTAAAGGGTGCATTGCACCGTCCCGCGTTTTAGCCTGACGAGAGAAATACATGAAGAATCTACAGCTCACCCCGACTCCCGCCCAGTGGCCAGGTGTTGACAGCGACTGGTCCCAGACCATCACGGTAGCCTCCACAGCGCCGGTTGAGAGCACCGGGTCTAGCCGCACCTGGCATTATCTGGATAACGGGCCCCAGCTGGCTGCCGCGGGGCGGGAACCTGTCGGTACGGTATTGGCTGTCCATGGTAACCCCACCTGGTCCTACCTGTGGCGTTCGGTCTTAGCGGCAGCTAACCAGGCTGAACGCCCTTGGCGGGTGGTGGCTGTTGATCAGCTCGATATGGGCTACTCGGAGCGTACCGGTCTCAAACGCGCCCTCATCGATAGGGTAGCTGACCTGGGAGACTTCACAGCAGCACTGGGTCTCGATAGCACCGACCGCCCTCTTCTTACCCTGGCCCATGACTGGGGTGGCCTGGTATCACTCGGCTGGGCACTGCGGCACCGCGATATTCTCTCGGGCATTATGCTCACCAACACCGCTGTCTTCCACGACTCGGCAGAAAAGATTCCGCTTGCTCTGCAAGCCGCTCTGAACCCCGCTCTTCATTCCTGGGCTACGGCAAAATCTTCCGCCTTCATTGACGTCACTCTGGGTCTTGCGCAAAAGCCGCTGGGCGAGGCTGTCAAACAGGCCTACAAACTCCCTTATACCACCAGTGAGCTTAGGGCCGGTGTCCGTAATTTTGTAGCGGATATTCCCGCTACCCCGGCAGCAAGCAGCTACCGGCAGATGATTGAAATCGCAGAAGGTATAAGGGAACTGGACCTTCCAGCTCTCATGCTCTGGGGTACTAAGGACCCGGTCTTCCAGCGCCGCTACATGGCCGATCTTGCCACCCGGCTACCTCATGCTGATATCCACCGTTTTGAACAGGCCAGCCACCTGGTCGCAGAAGACGAAGACATTGCCAGCCCTATTCTTAACTGGCTGACTGAGCACTTTGTCACCGGCATCACCCAGCGTGAGCGCCACCTTGCAGCCCGCCAGGAGCAAGCCCCCGCTTTAGGCGAATACCGCCCGATGATTGCGGAGTTGACCGCCCGGGCCAAGGATCATTCACTGGCCGTTGTCGATATGAACCCCAAGGGTGACGGCACCCAGGTTGCGGCTCAACTGACCTGGGCGGAGCTGGCAGCTGAGGTTGATCGGGTCGCTGATGGCCTGTACCAGTTGGGTGTAGGCCGGGGGCATCGAGTCAATCTGCTGGTTCCTCCGGGTATTAGACTCACTACGCTCATCTATGCCTGCCTCAAGCTGGGAGCGGTCATTGTGGTGGCCGATACCGGGTTAGGCGCAAAGGGGCTAACCCGCGCTCTGAAGGGTGCCCGCCCCGACTGGCTGGTGGGTGTTCCCGCTGCCCTCACCGCCGCCCGTTCTCTGGGCTGGCCCGGCCAGCGCATTGCTGCCACGGCTTTGCCCAAGGCGGCCACTAAGGCTCTGGGCCTTGTGGGTTCCGTTGAGGATTTCACAAAATCTGGAACCGCTGACGTTGAGCTCCCCGACCCCGATAGCGACGCGGCAGTTCTTTACACCTCCGGCTCCACCGGCCCCGCTAAGGGTGTGGTTTATAGCCACCGTCAGCTGGCCGGTATGCGCGATACCATTTCATCGACCTATGGTTTGAAGGCTGGTAGCGGCCTGGTTGCCGGCTTTGCCCCCTTCGCCTTACTTGGCCCCGCTCTGGGCGCAACCAGCGTGACTCCCGCTATGGACGTCACCAGGCCCAAGACCTTGACAGCGCGGGCGCTAGCTTCGGCAACAGCCGCTATCGACGCCACCACCATTTTTGCCTCCCCTGCGGCTCTGATGAACATCATTGATACCTTTGATGCCCTTGATGAGAACCAGCGGGCCGCTCTGGCTAAGGTCACTACCCTGCTTTCAGCAGGGGCACCAGTAACGACTCCCCTCTTGACCAAGCTTCAGACCATTTTGCCTGCGGCTTCTTTGCACACTCCTTACGGTATGACTGAAGCCCTACCCGCCACCGATGTTTCATTCGATGAGATTAAAGAGGCTGAGCAGGACGCCCGTGACGGCATGCACGGCGCAGGCGGCGGCGTTTGCGTGGGCAAGGCTGTTGATGGCGCTTTCGTTCAGATCGCCCCCTTACTGGCCGATGGTACTGCCGGTGCAGAGACAAGGCAGGAGCCCGGTATTACCGGCGAGATTCTGTTGGCGGCCCCTCACGTTAAAGACCGTTATGACACCCTCTGGGTGACCGAGCAGGTTTCAACTTCGACCCCTGGCTGGCACCGTACCGGCGATGTGGGGCACTTCGATGCGGCTGGCCGCCTCTGGGTGGAGGGCCGCCTAGCCCACATGTTGGTGACCTCCCAGGGTGTACTGACCCCTGTTGCTCTGGAACAGGCTGCTGAGGGTGATGCCGAGGTGCGCCGCGCTGCCGCTGTAGCCATTGGTCCCGCTGGTACTGGCACGGTTGTGCTGGTTGCTGAGGTCGGTCCCAGCTTCCGGGGTAAGAGGACCGTTCAGGGCCCTGCCCCAGTTGATTTGGCGGCTCGGGTACGGGAGCGTGTCCTGGCTGAAACAGGCGTGGAGGTATCGGCTGTCCTCATTGTGGATGAGCACCCCACCGATGTTCGCCACAACTCAAAGATTGACCGCCCTGTGGTTGCTCAGTGGGCTGAGAAGGTCCTCACTGGTAAGCGGGCTCGCCTAGGAAAGGGTGTTATCGCATGGTAGTCTCCCTGCGTTCTTTAGATCCCAAGGTCTGTCTGCCGGAGCTCGGTGAGACCGTTCTGGTTACCGGTGCCTCTGGGTTGCTGGGCCGCGAGGTGGTCTTTGCCCTCCTGCGAGCTGGCTACTCAGTCCGGGCCTTTCAGCGCGGGGACGCCCAGCTTGAAGAGGTTTTACCCCAACACCTGCGGGGCCGTTTTTGGCAGGTGCGGGGTTCGCTCACTGACCCCGGCGCTGTTGAGCAGGCCTTGACCGGCGTGGATGGGGTGGTCCACCTGGCCGCCAAGGTTTCTGTGGTGGGCCGATGGGAGGACTACCGCCTGGTCAATGTGGAGGGTAGCCGCACACTCCTTGAAACTGCTCAGACTCTGGGGGTCAGTAAGTTCCTGCATACCTCATCGCCTTCTGCAGCTCATACGGGTTCGTCGATTGTAGGTGAGGGCAACCCTCCTGCCTCTCCCAACCATGCCCGGGGTAACTATGCCCGCTCTAAGGCTGAGTCTGAGCTACTGGCCCTTTCCTATAACTCGGACCGTTTCTGGGTGGGTGTTCTGCGCCCGCACCTGGTCTGGGGTCCGGGTGATACCCAGCTGGTTGAGCGTGTTTTGGAGCGTGCCGCCGCTGGCCGTCTCCCCCTGCTCAATCGTGGCTCGGCGATGATTGACACGCTCTATATCGACAACGCCGCTGACGCTTTTGTGCGCGGCTATCAGCGTCTTGAGGCTATCCGGGGTATTCCTCTGGTGGTTACGAACGGCCAGCCCCGCCCGGTGGCGGAGGTTATTGCAGGCATGTGTGCCGCGTGCGGGGTAAAACCGCCTGCTTATTCGGTGCCTGCCCCGGTGGCTTACGGGGCGGGTTTGGTCATGGAGAAGCTCTGGAAGGTTTTTGCTCCCGGTGAGATTCCGCCGCTGACTTCTTTCTTGGCTGAACAGCTTTCTACTGCCCACTGGTTTGATCAGGCAACTACTCGTAGCTTGTTGGGCTGGGAGCCCGAGGTGAGCCTGGAGCAGGGTTACCAGGCTTTGGGCCGTTTTTATGGGGATCGGTTTAGTAGCTAAACCGGGTCTTTATCCCTCAACCCCGCGGGGCTTCCGTTGACAGTGCGGATGGAGTGCCCGGGTGCGAGCGGGCGAGCACACCAGAGGGCAGGTAATCGGTGCCCGCCACCTTCAGGCACTTATCACTGAACCCCGCGGGGCTTCCGTTGACAATACGGGCACCGGTAGGAGCTCCTACCCCCAAAAGGTTCACGTACCATCAGCGAGGTGCGACCCGCTTCCAGGCAACGGCAGCAGGGGCGCCCTGCCTGACCGTAGGCCTTGAGGGAACGGTCAAAGTAGCCTGATTCGCCGTTGACGTTCACATAGAGAGCGTCGAAGCTGGTGCCTCCTTGGGTGAGGGCATCGTTCATGACCTCTTGGCAGGCTTTGACGAGTTCCCGGGTGGCTTGCGGTGTGACTGTCCGCGCTGGCTTGGCGTAGTGGAGTTTTGCCCGCCAGAGGGCTTCGTCGGCGTAGATGTTTCCCACCCCGGAGATGGCTGACTGGTCAAGGAGTAGTTTCTTAATGCCGGTTGATGTGGACAGCATACGGCGGCGAAAGTCTGCGCTATCAAAGTGGGGGTCGAGCGGGTCACGGGCGATGTGGGCTACAGCCTCAGGAATGAGAGGCAGGCCCAGGACGCTCATGGAGGCTCCTGGGAGTGGTTGCCCCTGTGTGCCTGTGACCGCTTGTAGGGGGCTGAGGAACATGCCACCGAAGATTCTCTGGTCCACGAAGCGCATATCGAGAGGGCTGGTTTGCCCGCTTTCATCTGTGGCATCTTCGAGTTTCAGCACGATTTTCTGGTGTTTTTCGGCGGGCATGGGCCCCTCTTTGAGCAGGACTTGGCCGCTCATACCCAGGTGAATGACTAGGGCGAAGTTTTCAAGGAGCCTGGTGTCTGCGGGATCTGCCACGGAGTTCAGGCTGGCAGCTTGCTGGGCGTGGATGTGGGGCTGGGCGTGGAAGAGGACCCACAGGTATTTGCCACGCCGGGCGATATCGGCTATTCGCAGGCCGGTGAGCCGGGCGCAAAAATCTGGAGTGCCTTCGGTGTGTCGACGGAGGGACCGGCTATCGGCTACGGTGACAGCGCCCACTCTTGCCCCTACACAGTGGGCAGCAAGCCCCCGTCGAACAACCTCAACTTCGGGTAACTCAGGCATACTACTTGACCTCTCTTTAGTGTCGTCCCCTAAAATTATGCCCTCTTTACCTCGCTCTTTAGACAGGAGCCTTGCAGAATAGAGTCTAGGCTATTGCGCAGAGAGCAGCCGAGTCTGAACACTACCCTGCCTTGTACCCTGGGTGTGGGTATACCAGCCAGCACAAACTGCTAACCTCAAGGATTATTATGTCTCATCAACCACTGCCCTCCGCTAGGGGCGCGACACAGTCTTATGCCCATGAGCAAGAGGGTTTTAAACAGGGGCTCAAACCCCGCCAAATCCAGATGATAGCAATGGGTGGATCCATTGGTACCGGCCTCTTTCTGGGCGCCGGTGGTCGGTTGCATGATGCCGGTCCCTCCCTAATTTTCCTGTACGCTATCGCCGGTTTCTTCGGCTACCTGATCCTGCGTCAGCTAGGTGAGCTAGTGGCCTACCGTCCTTCGTCCGGCTCCTTCGTGAGCTACACTCGTGAGTTCTACGGTGAGAAGTGGGCTTTCTTTGTGGGCTGGATGTACTGGTTCTCCTGGGCTGCTACGGCCATTGTCGATGCCACTGCTATCGCTATTTATTTCCGTTGGTTCGGTCAGTACCTCCCCTCCATTAATGATGTTCCCCAGTGGGTTGTTGCCTTTGTCGTCATCGTTCTGGTGGTTTCCATGAACCTAATTTCAGTCAAAATTTTTGGTGAGCTGGAGTTCTGGTTTGCTCTAGTAAAAGTCTGTTCGCTCCTAATTTTTATGGTGGTTGGTATCCTCTTCCTTATTTTTGGTACTCCCACGGGTGCCCCGGTGGGTATTACCTTAATAAGCGAATCTGGGTTCTTTCCCAACGGTCTAATGGCTGCTTTGATTGTTTCTCAGGGCGTTATTTTTGCTTACTCAGGTATTGAGCTGGTGGGTACAGCTTCGGGAGAGATTAAGGATCCCCGCCAAGCTATCCCCAAGGCTATCAATACTGTAATTTGGCGTATTGCCCTCTTCTATGTGGGCTCGGTTCTCTTGCTTTCGCTTTTGCTCCCCTACGATGCCTACAGCGCCGATGAGTCGCCCTTTGTGACCTTCTTCGGTTCAATCGGGGTGGATTACGCCGCACCCATTATGCAGCTTGTGGTGATTACTGCAGCCGCTTCTTCACTGAATGCTGGACTCTACTCCACCGGTCGTATTACACATTCTATGGCTATCAACGGCTCAGCACCCAAGTTCACCGGTGTAATGAACACCTCGGGTGTGCCTGTGGGCGGTATTTTGTTGACCGGTGCAGTAGCTCTGTTGGGTGTCATCATCAACTACTGGAAGCCTTCCGATGCCTTTGAAATTGTCCTGAATATCTCGGCAATTTGCATTGTGATTGGCTGGATGGCTATCACCCTGCCTCACCTGCGTTTCGTCGCCCTGGCACATAGGGGTGAGCGTACCCGCCCGGACTTCCGTGCTCCTCTGGCTCCCTTTACCAACTGGTTGACCATGTTCTTCCTGGTGGGTGTACTCGTACTCATTGCCTACGACTATCCCATCGGAACCTACTCGCTTGAGGCGATGGCTCTGGTCATTCCTCTGCTGGTCCTTGGCTGGTTCATGGTTCGTACCAGGGTTAAGCAGCTGGCTCAGGAACGTCTGGCAGAATCCACAGCCAAGACGACCTCCATCAGCATTGTGACCCGAGAAGACGAAATCGGCCTGCCCTAACGATTCATGGGGCGGTTGCCAGGCTGTGAGCGGCCAGCCTGCTTAGCTCAGGGTTGGGTAAGGCTCCGCTTAAAGTCAGAGGGCGGGGGAAGCAGAGGTAATCTTTGCTTCCCCCGCCCTCTGGCATAGGGGACTTTACTTACTGTCGCCGTAGACCCTGTAGTAGGCTTCTTCGGCGGCCATTCGTTCAGCTTCTTTCTTGCTGGTCCCTTGCCCAGTACCCATAAGGTTATCTGCTAGCAGTAGCTGGGCTGTGTAACGGCGGGCATGGTCAGGGCCAGTACCCTCCACCCGGTAGACCGGCTCCCCCAGAGAGTTCGCCGCGGCGTACTCCTGGATTTCGGTCTTCCAGTCACGACCAATGTTGAGGGTTTTACGATCATCCAGCAGGTGCGCTGTATGAGCTAAGACCAGCTCGTGAGCTTTTGCGGGGCCGTAGGCCATGTAGACGGCACCGAAAACAGCTTCCATGGTGTCTGCAAGGATTGAGTCCTTGTCCGCTCCACCGGTCTTTTTCTCACCCTTGCCTAGTAGGATGCAGGGGCCCAGTTTGAGGTTGCGCGCCAGCATCGCCAGAGTCCGGGTTGAAACGACCACATGGTGGCGTTTAACGAGTTCACCCTCGGCCAGGTCCGGGAACCTCTTGTAGAGTTCAGAGGCAACGGCCAGTGAAAGAACCGAGTCGCCCAAAAATTCTAGGCGCTCGTTGTGGGGCACGTTACCGTTCTCAAAAGAATAAGAACGGTGCGTCATAGCAAGCTGAAACGTCTCGGTATCGAGTGTGATACCGAGACGTTTCATAAACTCTTGTGATGCAGAGTTAGTCATACAAACGCTAACTTACGCGTCAGCTACCTTGCGGCCCTTGTACTCGTAGAAGAGTTCGTTGCCGGCTGAGTCAGTTACAAGCTTTGCCTGGTGGGGCAGGGAGTAGGTAACGCGACCGTTTTCAACGGTCTTGACCAGCTGAGGTACGGACGCCTTCCACTGGGAACGGCGTGCGCGGGTGTTAGCACGGGACATTTTCCGCTTGGGAACAGCCACAGCTATCTCTTTTCTCTTGTCGCTTTATAAGTTTATTTTTCGTCTGCATTGAGCAACGCAGAAAGCGCGTTCCACCGGGGGTCGATGACCTCGTGGTGGTGCTCAGGGTCGTCCTCAAGGCGTGTGCCACATTCGGAACACAGGCCCTGGCAGGAGTCACTGCAAACAGGCTGGAACGGCAGTTGAAGAATCACTGCGTCCCGCAGTGCCGGTTCGAGATCAATTTCATCGTTCTCTACGGCATACTGCTCATCTACTTCATCTTCGGGGCCACCTTCTGGTGCCTTCTCGAAAACAAAAAGCTCTTGAACATCGGCTGTAACTTCAAAGTCAACCGGGTCTAGGCAGAGACTGCACTCACCGCTAACGGTAACGCATGCAGTTCCAGTAACCAAGATACCATCTGAAACGGATTCCAGGCGAACATTGAGGTCAATGTCGCTTCCTTCTTCCGCTTCAATGAGAGCGTTGCCAAAGTCGCTTGGCGCTGGCAGAACTTCTTCAAGGGTCTCCATGGCACCCGGGCGATGAGCTAGATCCCTTACAGAGATCATCAGGGGCGATGAATCTTTTCGTGAAATGACGAACTCCCTATCAAATGTTTTAAACCAAGTACCCAGTTTAGAGCTAGGTCAGCCTTGAAGCAAGTAGGGCTAGCTCACTCTTCTACCTGGTTGACCCCAAGCGGGCTTCTGCATGAGCCTAGCCTGGCAACTCTTGCAGGGCTCGCTGGGTGGCACGCGGTACGAAGGATGAAACATCACCACCTAGCCCGGAAACCTCTTTAATCATGGTCGAAGAGAGGTGGTTGTATTTGGGGTCACCCGCTATAAAGGCTGTTTCGACACCAGCAATATGCCGATTCATAGAGGCCATAGGAGCCTCATATTCAAAGTCAGCGGTATTGCGTAACCCCTTGACAATCAGTGAAGAGCCCTGCTCTCGCACAAACTCAGCAAGGAGCTTACCCTCGGGCAAGATAACCGCAGACACACCGGCGAAGAGCCCAAAGGTTTCCTCCACCATCGCCACCCGCTCTTCAAGGCTGAAGCGGTATTGTTTGGAGGAGTTGTGGGAAACAGCCACCAACACGTTGCCATAGATTTTGGCGGCTCGGGTAATAATTTCGACGTGACCATTATGGATAGGGTCAAAAGACCCCGGGCAGACAACAGTTTGCATATGTCAAGGCTACAGTACGGCATGGTCTATGACATACAGTGTCACAGTACCCCGGGTATCCTGGCTTAGCTTGTATTCTGTTGAGGACACAATCCACTGGGAACCGTCGGGCTTTTAGCTAGGCTTTCCCGACTCTTTCAAGCGGGAGGCCAGCATGAGCAAGCCCTACGAGCGTGTAGGAGCGGCAACCGGGCTGCTAGGAGCTGACGGCAGCCAGCGCTCTACTATCTTTGAGGAAATGTCGGCCCTAGCCCAAGCCCACGGCGCTATTAATCTAGGGCAGGGTTTCCCCGATACTGACGGCCCCCAAGCCATGTTAGAAGCCGCTGCTGAGGCAATAGCGCGCGGTGCCAACCAGTACGCCACCATTGCAGGTAACCCTGCTCTTCGGGGAGCCATCGCAGAACACCAGCATCGTTTTTACGGCCTTGAGCTGGACCCCGATACTCAGGTGACGGTCTGTGCGGGAGCATCCGAAGGTCTATCTGCAACCCTAGCAGCTCTGGTGCAGCCAGGTGATGAAGTCATCCTCTTTGAGCCCTACTATGACCTTTACCCTGCGGCGGCAGCGCTGGCTGGAGCCACCATCCGTACCGTACCCCTGCTGCCACCCACTTTTGAACCCGATCTTGAAGCACTCCAGGCGGCTTTCTCTGCCCGCACTGCGCTCATTGTGGTCAACGATCCTCACAACCCCACAGGCATGGTCTTCTCTCAGGAAGCCAAAGAAAAAATTGTCGAGCTAGCCCAGCGATTCAATGCGGTGATTCTAGCTGATGAGGTCTACGAGCATCTGACCTACGGAGCACCCTACTCCCCCATCCAGGCCCTGCCCGGTGCCGCCGAACGGACTATCGCTGTCTCGGCCATTTCTAAAACGCATTCGGCCACGGGCTGGCGTATTGGCTGGATGACCGGCCCTGCCCATCTGATGTCCGCTCTACGAATGGTCAAAGGCTATTTCACGCACAGTGCTGCCGCTCCCCTACAGGAAGCGGCAGCCGTAGGCCTTGCCTCAGGTGATGACTTCTACCTGGGCCTTAAAGAACGCTACGCCCACCAGCTCAGGGTGCTAGTTGAAGGTCTAGCTGATAGCCCCTGGCAGATTATCGAGCCTGCGGGTACTTTCTTCGCTGTGGCTGATGTTGCTCAGGTACTGGCCCAAAAGGGCTTTACAACCGCTCAAGAGCTTTGCCAGGAACTACCCCAAGCCTCAGGAGTCACCCTTATTCCGCTCACTGCCTTTACCACCGAGGGCTACCGATCCCAGGTTGAAGGTTACGTTCGTTTTGCTTTCTGCAAGAAACCTGAAGTACTGGCAGCAGCGACCAGCCGTATCCTGGCATACAGTGCGGGCTAACTACTTACTATCCTTGGCGCGAATCAGGTCAAGAGCCACCAGAGCACCAATAATGGCAAGCCTGACCTCAGCGGGAGCAACCGGGTCAAGATGCACTCCGTAGCGGCTCTTACCTCGAATGGCTGAGGTCAGACCGCCCCACTGCCTGCTAACCTGAGCCGCAACGGTACTACCGGCCATAATATTGAAGCTGTATTCAAGCAGGTTGCCTTCAAGGTTAAGGGTGAGCTGGGGCAGTTCAATGCTCAACCGTTTGGTCAAGAACGAAAAGTGCTTCTGTACGTGAGCGAAGAAGCTACCGTCGGGCTTATACAACTCGTAGCGATCCAGACCCAGGTCAAAGGGGTCACGGATGGTCAGAAGAGGCTGACCACGGTCATCGACCAGGTCGAAGGAGCGATTACCTTTCAAAAAATTGACAGCTAGCGAGCCGGTGGTGTGCACTCGACCCAAAACCATCCCACGCTCGTCTTCAAGAGCAAAATCGTTGCTGAGGAAACTTCGGGTCTGCTGAATCACCAAAGAGTTTTCAGTCAGAAGCCGGGGCACTCCTGTTGACGGCGGCGGCTCATAGGGTGGGGGTTGCTGGGGTTGTTTGTGCTCTTGGGTCATACCTTTACCCTATCAAGGCCACCCCCTAGCAGGTTATGAAGAGAGGTTTTATGCGGAAGTGCTAAGCGCAGGTTCAGCATAGAAGAGTTGAGTCTCCCCGTATTTCTTCTCAGCGAACCGTTCCAGGCCGGTCCCCCAGGAAGGTTCACCAGTGCGGGTAGAACGCTCGACCACTACAACAGCGCCCTGCGCCAGGTAGTCTGACAATAGTTCTAGCAGCTCTTCCAGCTCGGCGTTCGTGACAGAGTATGGAGGGTCAATGAAGACCAGGTCCCAGGGCGCACCGCTATAGCTGGATAAGTAGGTTTTGGCCTGCATACGGTGGATTCTGCTGGTGCTTGCTCTTAAGCCGGCGCTGGTCGCACTCTGAGCAAGAGCCCGGGCGTTCTTCTCGATAACGGCTATTGCCTTGGGGTAGTGATCCACAAAATCTACATGGGCCGCACCGCGCGAAAGTGCCTCGCACCCCAGCGCGCCGGAGCCAGCGAAAAGGTCGAGTACACGAACGTCGGCCAGCATGTTGTAGCTCTCCAGGCGGGAGAACAGCGCTTCTTTGACCCGGTCTGTTGTGGGGCGGGTCTTATCGCCGGGCACGTTTGCCAGGCGTAGGCCTCCGGCCAAACCAGAAATAATGCGGCTCACTGCTGTCCTCTCTTGATAATTATTCTGCTTCGACTTACCAACCTACCAAGGCTAGACAAAAACCATGGCACCACCGACTTCAACGGGGGCACCATGGTTTACTTGCTAGTAGTCTAGTTCTTTATCTGATTGACAAATTCTGCCGCAAAATCGTGAATACGTTGTGTATCCACCTCAATGCCATCGGTGCGGGTCTTATCGACCGTACCAGCTAACATGAGTACGCCGCCATCTGCCACAGGGAAGTAGCATTTCTCAGAGCGCATGCTGTCTGATTCATGTTCCATGCCACACATACCGTTACCCATTTCGTGTTTCTCATCCAGACCAGATGTGCGGGTCTGGTAGTCAGACCCGGGAAGGTAGGACACGAGAACGTTGGTGTAGTTCCTGGGATTATCGCCGTGATACATGTACTTCTGGCTACCCTTCGATGAGCCGCTATCTTCAAGCTGTGCACCGTCTTTTTCAAACTGAGCGATTCCATCAGGGCGGGCACCTCCTGCTTTCTCGGCAGAAATAGTCATATCTGCTGGAAGCGGCGCTGAACTAGACGTTACGTCATGAGAAGCTGAAGCGCTTGCCGAGCTGCTGGAAACAGACTCGGTCGGTGAGGCTGAAGCCTGCTCAGACTCACGTGCAGAGGCCGAGCTTGAAGAAACAGCGAAGCTATTGCTCGTAGAGGTCTCAGTAGCCGAAGCGCCCGATTCTTCTGTTTTGGCAGCTTCGGTTGATGAGCCACAGGCTGATAAAGCCAGGGCCAGGGTAGCACAGGCGGTAACGATTTTAAGTGTTTTCATACAACCATCATAGGCATATCTCGGGAAGTCCTCCAGCACAAACAGCACAGTGAAGTGAGTGTCTACAGTGACCCCAAAATATGAACAAGTTCTGCTCTGCCCAAATTTTCATGGCCCAAGAACTCCGCTTCCCAAAGTCTAGCCCCGCCCCAGGAAGGCTTCACGGTCAGCGTCCAAGGCTCGGTCAATGGTACGAGCCAAGTCGGGATGCAAAGCAAGAGTCGGATCCCTCTCAATCACGGCAAAGGCATCTTGCCTAGCCCGCTCAATCAGCTTGGCATCGGTGAGAGCACGCAAGAGTTTTAGGGTGGATTTCTTACCCGACTGAGCGGCCCCCAAAATATCGCCCTCTCGGCGCTGCTCAAGGTCCACCCGTGAGAGCTCGAACCCGTCGGTAGTGGAGGCAACCGCATCCAGGCGCTCCCGGGAGACACCGTCCGCAGGTTGTTTTGTCACCAGCAGGCAGGTTCCGGGGAGCTGGCCTCGGCCAATGCGACCGCGCAGCTGATGCAGACCCGAAATGCCAAAACGGTCAGCGTCCATAATGATCATGAGGGTCGCGTTGGGCACGTTCACGCCCACCTCGATAACGGTGGTGGAAACGAGCAAGTCTAGCTGGCCATCAGAAAACTCGGTCATGACCCGGTTTTTCTCGGCGGTGTCCATACGCCCGTGCAGGCCGGCGATACGGACACCGGCAAGTGCGGGTTCCCCCTCAAGGTCTTCCAAGACCGACTCGACCGATGCTAGCGCTCCACCGCGAGCGCTCTCGGTGCTGGCAGTAGCAGAGCCAAAGAGGGTTTCACCGGTTTCAGTTTCTGCTGAGCTGTCGCCCCCGCCAATTTTGGGCACCACTACATAGACTTGGTGGCCGGCATCAATTTCTTCGCGGGCGCGAGACCAGATTCTTTGGGCCCAGGTAGGGTGCTCGGCCAGGGGCACGACGTGTGTACTTATTTTTTGGCGACCCGCGGGGAGCTGGTCAAGTACCGAGGTATCGAGGTCGCCAAAGACGGTCATAGCCACGGTTCGAGGTATGGGGGTTGCGGTCATGACCAGGCGGTGAGGTAGCGCCCCTCCGGGGCCGCGCAGGGCATCACGCTGTTCGACACCGAAGCGGTGCTGTTCGTCTACCACGACCAGGCCCAGATCAGCGAACTGCACGGCATCGGCCAGCAGAGCATGGGTGCCAATCACGATGTCGGCAGAACCTGATGTTATGGCTAGCAGGGCCTCTTTTTTGGCTTTTGTTTTGAGTGAGGCGGTCAGCAGAACCACCCGGACGGTGCCTTTATCTGCCGGGGGTTCATGCGCGGATTTAGCGGCGGCTGGATCGAATGGGCGGGTATCGAGAAGATCACCCAGAATCTGGCAAACCGACCGGTAGTGCTGTTCGGCCAGCACTTCTGTAGGCGCTAACATAGCGGCCTGGGCGCCATTGTCAGCAACCTGCAGCATAGCCCGCAAGGCTACCACTGTCTTGCCTGAGCCCACATCCCCCTGAAGCAGGCGGTTCATGGGGCTGGAACTAGCCAGGTCGTCCCTGATTTCAGCGCCTACCGTTTCTTGCCCCTCGGTGAGCTTGTAAGGCAGTAGGCCCGTCAGCGCATCGGCTAGACCACCGGGAACAAAGGGGCGGGCAAGGGTGTGGTGGGCAGCACGAGCCGCACGGATACGTGCCAAGGCCGCTTGTAGCACAAAGGCTTCGCGGTAGCGCAGGGAGTGGTGGGCCGCCCGCCAGGTTTGCTCGGTATCGGGTGTGTGCACGGCCCGGTAGGTCCAGGCCAGAGAGGGAATTTTACGGCTTTTGCGCACGGTGAAAGGGACCGGGTCTTCCAGCTCTTTGAGAGATAGGCGCTCCAAGAGGGCTTCCAGCGCAGCGGCTACCCTATCGGTAGGGTATTTGGGGGTTGCCTTATAGACCGGAATGGGGGCATTAGCCCGTGCTTTGGCACGCTCGATAGCTTCGGCGCTGGCCCCCGGAGCCATGCCCGAAGCACGGTCGGCTATCACGGCGTAGTGGGGGTTGGTAAGCGTCAGCTCACCACGGTAGGTACCCACCTTGCCCGAGAACATGACCTGGTCTCCCTCGTGAATTTCCCGGGCCGCCGTCCAGGCATTGAAGAAACTAAGGGTCATGGTGTCGCTGTTACCCACCATGGCGTAGGAGCCAGGAGCATAGCTGTTGAAGACAGCACCGAGCTTAAAACCATGACCGGCCCCATAGTCGCTTCTTGGGCTACCGGCCATAGCACCGGCTGATCCTTGAAGCCGAGGGTTACTGTAGCCGGGCTGATAGGCAGCCGGGGCGCCAGCCCCCCGGTAGGCA
>NZ_JBLXXR010000027.1:0-26955 GCF_048513535.1 Rothia sp. CCM 9416
GTCCTTAGGGAGCGTTTTTGCCCTTAAAAGCGCTCACGGCCCGCAAGCTGTCCGACAAATTCCCTGGTAAACCGCGGATTTCGGAACTTCAAAAAAGTTCTAAACTTTTTTTAAACGCATTCGCCAAGACATATACGCAGCATTCTTTGTGAGCTGGCACCTAAACTTACATCACATTATTGAGCTTCTGGTGAGCTCATTAAGCAATAGATGCAAACACCGGCACCTCACACTTTAGCCAAGGACTTTAAAGAAAAGCTCCCCTCCGCAGGTTGCGGAGGAAGAGCTTACCTTTAGAAATAACCACTAGCTAGAACGGCGGCGGGATACCTCATACAGGGCAATACCCACTGCCATTGAAGCATTCAAAGATTCCATAGCCGAACTAATCGGGATAGAAACAATCTGATCGCAGTTCTCGGTCACCAGACGGGACAGGCCCTTACCCTCAGAGCCCACAACAATCATGAGCGGTTCAGAGGCCAGCTCAAGGTCCGGCAGATCAATATCTCCCCCACCGTCCAGACCAACCACAAACATGCCAGCCTCCTTCGCCTGCTGAATTACCCGAGTCAGGTTGGTTGCCTTAGCAACGGGGATACGAGCTGCGGCGCCAGAAGAGGTCTTCCAGGCAGAAGCGGTCATAGCAGCAGATCGACGCTCCGGAATGATTACACCGTTACCCGAGAAAGCAGAGACCGAACGGATAATAGCGCCCAGGTTACGGGGGTCGGTAATGCCATCAAGCGCAACAAAGAGTGGCGGGACCTCCAGCTGCTGATCATGCCAGCGCTCCATAGTATCCAGAACCAGGCTCCCCGCGTCGGGGTACTTGTAGGGCGGAATCTGAAGCGCAACACCCTGGTGAACCGCGTGGTCCGTCAGACGGTCCAGTTCAAGACGGCCAATTTCAAGAATCGGCAGGTTCTGCTTATTAGCCTCAGTCAAAATCTCGCGGACACGGTCATCGACCTCGATACGAGACATCACAAAGAGAGTCTTAGAAGGGATCTTGGTCTGCAATGATTCCAAGACCGAGTTACGACCGGTCACCAGTTCGTCTGAAGCGCGCTTCCCGCCCAGACGGGGTGCGCGTGAGCGAAGAGTGTTAGTCGCCTTGCGGTTTTCAGCGGCCCGCTTCATCTTGTGGGCCTTGTGGTAGACGCGGTCCTCAGCCTTGGGAGTGTTGCCGCGGCCTTCAAGTGCCTTGCGCCCGTGACCGCCGGTGCCCTTGGTGGGGCCTTTCTTTTTAGCTGTTGCGCCGGGGCGTGAGCCTGCCTTCGCCATATAGGTTTCCTTTGATAGGTATCTTGCCGTTGTTCTCTAGCTTACCGACCCACCCAGCTTTTTGGTGCGAGAGCTAGCGCACGCGCCCCACCAGAAACCGGCAGGGCGCCTGCTAACAGCTACATCTGTGGACGATCCGCTCTAGCTCAGGGACCAGGTAGAGCCAGATAGGCCGTCCTTGACAGTAACCCCGGCCGCTGCCAGGGCATCGCGAATCTGATCAGCATGTGCCCAGTCTTTGGCCTCACGGGCCTCAGCACGCTGGGTCAGCATGGTCTGAATCAGAGAATCAAGAGCCGCATGTTCAGCAGCACCGCCGTCCGAAGCCGGTGTACCAGCAAATGACATCAGCTCCACCAAGCCCAGTACTCGGGCCATGGCATAAACTTGCTCTGCTTCTTGCTGAGCTGACTCCCCTGCTGCCAAAGCCGCGTTCCCCGCTCGGGTCAGCTCATGGAGCACAGCAAGAGCGCGAGGAATATTGAGGTCATCGTCCATAGCCTCAGCAAAGGCCTGAGGAACCCGAGCATCGGCCCGGTGGAAAGCAAGGGTCTGAGCAAGGAAGGCTTCAAGACGCTCAACAGCAACCCGTGCCTCCTCCAAGGAGGTAGGGCGGTAGTCCAGCACCGAACGGTAGTGTGCTTGGCCCAGGTAGTAGCGGACCACCAGGGGGCGAGCCATCTCCAGCATCTGCTCGGGGGTGATGATGTTACCAATAGACTTGGACATCTTCTCGCCCTCGTAGTTCACCAGGCCGTTGTGCATCCAGAAATTGGCGAACCCAAATCCGGCGGCCTGCGACTGAGCCATCTCGTTCTCGTGGTGGGGGAAGCGCAGGTCAAGCCCGCCCCCATGAATGTCGAAGGTCTCACCCAGGTACTTACCCGCCATAGCCGAGCACTCCAAGTGCCAACCCGGGCGGCCTGCACCCCAGGCAGACTCCCAGCGGGCAGTCTCGGGGTCGCCCTCCTTATGCCCCTTCCAGAGGGCGAAGTCACGGGGGTCCCGCTTACCGCGCGGGTCTGCATCGGGGGCATCCTGCATGTCCTCCACACGCTGACGGGTCAAAGAACCGTACTGCGCCCAGGAGCGCACATCAAAGTAGACATCACCCGAACCGTCCAAAGCCGGGTAGGCATGTCCCCGGTCAATCAGCCTCTGAATCAGAGCGAACATCTCGGGAATATGTCCGGTTGCTCGCGGCTCATAGGTGGGCCGAGCAATATTCAGGGCCTCATAAGCCACCCCAAAAATGCCCTCAAACCGGTAGGCCAGGGCCCACCACTGCTCACGCGGACGGTCCCCAGAATAATCAGAGTCAAAGGAAGCCGCTGAATTGACCAGAATCTTATCGTCAATGTCGGTGACATTACGGACCGTCGTGACTTTAAAACCACGGTAGGTCAGCCAGCGCGCAAGCTGGTCAAAGACCAGCCCCGAGCGCACATGCCCAATATGCGGTGCCCCCTGCACGGTAGCACCGCAGTAATAGATACGGGCCTCACCGGGGTAAACCGGGACAAAGTCACGAACACTTGCAGTTGCTGAATCATAAAAACGTAAAGTCACAGCTACAAGTTTACCGCCTGCACAAGCGCCGGTTCTGAACAGCTCTAGCCATCCTTAACCAAGCTGCCTAAAATCTCCCAACCATGGTTTATCAGCAAGGAAAAATGCCCATCCTGGGGTAACTCATGCAAGGTGGCGCCCATTCGCAGACCCAAGTTCCGGACGCGGGCAGGCTTGACCGCCTTATCCCTTCCCGCTACCCAAATATCAGTCCTTACCCTCACCGAAGCCTCCGAAAAACCCCAGTCCCCCTGGATAGCGTACTCATCTTGTACACCACCCCGAATAGCAAACTGGAGAGCATAATCATGAGCAACCGCCATGCGGTAGGCACCGCTACGCCCCTGCACTGAGCGCACGAAAGCCTCAAGAGATGCTGACCTACCAGCTAGGAGAAGGCCAGCTCCGCGAGCTAAAGAATCAATCAAAACCTTAGGAAACCAGCTCATGGTCAGGTGAGACAGATGCACCCGCAAAGGTGTAAAAGCCAAACCAAGCCGAGTTGACCATGCAGCATGATGAGTAAAAGGGGCAAGCAGAACCAGCCGGTCCACTAACTCCGGTAACCGGGCAGCTATACCCATTGCATGAGGACCCCCACCTGAGAAACCAATCACGCTCAGCCTCTCCAAGCCCAGGTGCTCGACTACAGCAAGGAGATCATCCTCTACCCAACCGCGTACCGTCCGGTAGTCAACGGGATCTGAGGCACCCAGTCCGGGTCGATCAAGAGCAATAATCCTGATGCCCAGCTGGCGGGCAGCCTCATCCAAAAAAAGAGCCTCGTAGCCAGATCCAGGAGTGCCGTGGCAGTAAAGCACAGTCTGCTGTGGGTTCTCTAAAACCCCATACTCATGCCAGGCAATCACTCTCCCGCCCCGCCGGCTCAGAACATGCGGGTAGGGTGCAAGGGGGTCAGCAGCTGTCACAAAAGTTCTCCTCAAAGCGCTATGGCAACAGCCAACTATTCTAGCCCTCTCAAGAGGATTCAGGCTAAATTCCGCCCGCAAGAGGTGGCCTCTCTCAGCAGAATCCCACAATAATCTGCCTATACTCTAATGCCAGATACTCAAAAAGTTTAAAGGTTGCTGTTAGTGAATAGAACTACCCCCTACAGTCCCAAAAATCCTCCCCTACAAGCCACCAGGAGACGGTTACGCTGGGCCAAAGAATACCTAGCAGACTACACGCATATCGCGCCACTCAGCACCGTCTTATTGGGCCTCACCCTCATTTCACTTATCATCCAGATAGTCTTTGGGGCCGCTAAAACCTTACCGCTAACCCTTCAACCGGGTAACTTAGAGAACCTTTGGGGGGTCCTCACCGGTACCTTTGTGAGCCCTAGACCCGGCTCAACTGTGCTTTCCTTATTCTTATTGGCCAGCATCGGTCCCCTAGCTGAACGCAAATTAGGTACCTGGCCTTTCGCCCTAGCAGCAGCCGCTAGCTATCTGCTACCGGTAGCATCCCTGGCCATCATTTTCTCAGCAGCTAGCTACCTCATTCCCGGCTGGGCCCAAGCCCTAACCGATCACGCTGTTTATGGCATCCCGCTCATGATGACCGGCACGCTCCTAGCATCATCACGTTCCCTCTCTACAATATGGAGGCGCAGAATCCGCCTCTCAACCTGCCTGACCACCTTGGTTCTCCTGGGGTTCGGAGGTTCCCTTCAAGATATTGGCCTCTTCCTGGCCGCTATCACAGGCTGGGCCAGCGGATCACTACTGAGCACATCTCCCAAGGGCCAAGATTCAATCGTAGGTAGCCGTCACGAAAAGCGAACACTAGTTGCCCTAGCAATTACCGCAATATCCCTGGGTATTTTCTTTGCCGCCCATGCCCCTAACCCTGTTGGCCCTCTCGCATCGGCCAAATTCGATATTGCAAGCAGTGTGCTCACTAACGAAACCCTCGATGCCCTCTGCTCCCAAAAAACCGCTAGCCAGCTCTGTAGCCACGAAGTTTACCTAGCTCAAACACGGGGTTTCCTCCCCAGCCTGCTCTCAACGCTACCCATCATCCTGCAACTAGTCCTGGCCATGGGGCTAGCCCGCGGGCGTCGAATAGCTGCCTACGCGACCCTGCTCCTTCAAGGAACAATCTTCCTCTTCACAGCGCTACGGCTAATCATATTTTCAGGCATCCTAGGCCAGCATCGCTCGGCTTACGGTTCTTTGGCAGAACTAGAAGAAGCAGGGGGCCGGTTAATCATCCCCGTCCTTATCCCCCTGCTGATCATGTGCCTGATTGCTGTAACCTGGCGGTACTTTCCACTACCCTCGAACACAAGAGCCGCCCTCAGCGCTGCAAAAACCATAGGATTGGTCGGCCTCAGTGGGGCAACAATCATGGTTCTCCTCGCCTGGATAATGCCGCAGGCCTTTGCCCCTCACCCACAGCTGCTCCCTTTCGCCCTGGACTACCTAGTCAAACTTCTGCCCTCTGCAGCCTGGTATGTCTTCCCCCCGACCTACACCGGCACCTTCTGGCTGACAACCGCCTTGCACTGGATCCTCCCAGCCCTCTTTTGGGGCGCTGCGATTATCTACACCTACCGCATTCTCTCCCTTCCCTTTGGCAAGGTAGGCAAGAATCGCGAGCACTTTATTGAGCTAGTCAAAGAACATGGTGCTGGGACATTGGGGTGGATTAGCACCTGGGATAACCGGCACTACTGGATCTCCGAATCGGGAAAAGAGGGCTTTGCCTACCTGGCCCATAACGGTGTTGCCTTGACCGTTGGGGACCCTGCGGCCGCCCCTGAGCGTGTGGAAGCTGCTGTCAAAGAATTTGCAGTCTTCTGCACCCGTTCCGGGCTAACTCCCGCACTCTATTCTGTGCACTCACCAACCCAGCAGGCTGCGCAGAAGCTCGGGTGGAGCTCCTGGCAGGTTGCTGAAGAAGCAGTGATTGATCTTTCATGCCTAACCTTCTCAGGTAAAAAATTTCAGTCCATTCGGACAGCCCTCAACCAGGCGGGCAAGCAGGACATTACCGCACGTTGGACGAGCATAGATGACCTGCTTCTGGCGGAATGGGCCCAGATTGTTGAGATCTCTGAAGGGTGGGTGTCTGATAAGAGTTTGCCTGAGATGGGCTTTACCCTCGGTGGACTGGAGGAACTCAAAGACCCAGAAACAAGAATTCTGATAGCCACTGATCAAACTGGTTTTATACACGGAGTGACCTCCTGGATGCCAGTTCATAGAGAGGGCAGGGTTATCGGGCTGACCCTGGACTTTATGCGCCGCCGCAACGGTGAGGGAGTATTCCCCGCGTCCATGGAGTTCCTCATCGCTTCGGCGGCCCAGGACGCAAAAGCTGAAGGGCTTGAGCTCCTTTCTCTTTCAGGAGCGCCCTTAGCGCATTCAGACTCCACAGTGGAAAGGACTGGGCTAGATCGACTCTTAGATTACTTAGGTAACCGTATGGAACCTCTCTACGGCTTCCGCTCGCTGCTGACTTTTAAGGCAAAATTCCAGCCTGACTTTGAGGCCATGTACCTGGTCACCCCTGATTCTGGGCAGCTAGCTTCAATCGGTGTGGCAGTCACTCACGCCTATCTACCCGAGATGAAGGCAAAAGACGTCGTGGGAATTATTCAAGCTATAGGTTCTAAGGAAAAATAAATGCTGGGTGATTTTGCGAGGTCAGTGGATTTACGAGCTGACTATTGGGGCCCGGTCTCACTAGCTCTTGCGGCAGTAGTTGCCCTGATTCTGCTCTGGAAAGTAGGCAGAAACATAACCCTTCGTAGCCATGCTCTGCTGGTAGTCTCAGCGGTAGCCATCACTGGGCTTTCAGCCTTCATCGGTAACAATGTAGTGCACTTAGTGGCTGAGGGAATTACCCTGCCTACCTGGTTATGGGTTGGATATGTATCACTGATCCTGCTCTATGTGATAGTCCTAGTAGGCACCAACTGGAGCAGTCGTAGTGTGCCTGCCAGAGGGGTCCGGCTCCTTGCTGGCCTGGTGGCTCTCGGGTTCGCTCTTACCGCAACAGGGCTGGGCCTCAACGCCTACTATAGAGGCTACCCTAGCCTTGCCGCAGCTTTAGGTGTTACAGTACCCACCAGCTCTCTCGATGAGGCTCAGGCCGGAGCGCAGAGCCATCCTTTTGACGCAGGGAACCAGTCGCTTGCAGTGGCCTGGAAAGCACCGTCCGATATGCCGACCGAAGGGGCCCTTGTCAAAACCAGTATCCCCTCTCAAGATTCGACCTTTACTCCCCGTGATGCCTATATCTATCTGCCCCCTGCCTACATGACAAGCCAGAGACCTCTACTCCCGGTCTTAGTTCTCATGGCTGGGCAACCTGGTTCACCGGGTGACTGGTTCAATATGGGTGGGGTTCACGATATCCTCAACACCTTTGCATCCGAGCATCAGGGGCTCGCCCCGGTGGTAGTGGTGGTAGACCAAAATGGTGGAGACTGGTCTAACCCCTTATGTAGCGATACCAGCCACGGCAAGGTAGCAAGCTACCTTCAGCAAACTGTTCCCACCTGGCTTAAAAATAATCTTCAGGTCGATACCAATCATGCTCACTGGTCTATCGGGGGACTTTCCAACGGCGGCACCTGTGCCTTACAGACAGCACTGAGGGCACCCCAGATCTATTCGGCCTTCATCGATATGTCCGGGGAAGGTCACCCATCCATCGGCAGCCTTGAGAGAACTATAGCGCAGGGCTTTGATGGCAACCAGGCCGCTTTTGATGCCAACGACCCGCTGACCATGCTACAGAAGGGTAGGTTCACCCAGCCCGGGCCAGCCGGAATCTTCTCTATAGGCACCAAGGATAATGCCAACTACCGTAAGGACCTACACACGGTCTACGATGCCGCAAAAGCCGCAGGCCTAGATGTGCAGTGGAATACCTATGAGGGAAAACACGAGTGGAAGGTCTGGGAGGCTACACTTGCCGACTCCCTGCCCTGGCTGGGTAAAAGAGCTGGCATATCCAGCTCATAGCTCGGTGCCCCGTCCCGGCTTCTGCCGGGGGCGGGGGACGCTTCTAGCTCTACGGGTTCTCTACGGGATAGACCAGGGCAACAGCTGTAGCTGCTACACCCTCACCGCGCCCAGTTAGGCCCAGGCCATCGGTGGTGGTCGCGGTGACGGTAACAGGAGCACCAGCAGCCTGACTCAGCACCCGGTTAGCTTCATCCCTACGGGGGGCAAACTTGGGCTTGTTGCCAATCAGCTGGACAGCTACATTGCTGATTTCAAAGCCCGCGGCACGGACAATAGCGGCGGCTTCCGACAGAATTCTCACCCCTGAAGCACCTGCCATATCGGGCCGGTCTACCCCAAAATTGGAGCCTAAATCACCGGTCCCGCTGGCAGAAAACAGAGCATCAGCCGCTGCATGGGCCACCACATCACCGTCAGAGTGACCTGAAAGGCCGCGTTGCCCTGGCCAGTGCAACCCTGCTACCCACAGCTCTGTGCCTTCATCACCAAAAGCGTGTACATCAGTTCCGGTGCCAATACGGGGAATCATAGCCTCTATCTCTTCTCTAGCTCTTCAACAAGTTCAAGTGCGCCCTGGGTGTGCAAAGCCCCGGCCAAGGTGTAATCCAGAGGGGTCGTAATTTTAAGAGCCTGCGGGTCACCGTCAACTGTAGCCACAGGCAGGCCCAGGGTTTCCGCAAGCATGGCATCATCGGTAATGGTCTCGGCAACCCCCGCTGGTAGGCCGGCAACGTCGCGGTGAGCCTGCACCAAGGTCGGGAGGTCAAAGCCCTGGGGGGTCTGGACTGCTCTGAGCTCCGCCCGTGCGGGGGTACCTGTGACATAGCCCCGGGCATCCACCGTCTTGACAGTATCAACCACCGGCAGCACAGGGATAACTGCTCTTTCCCCCGCGACCAGGGACTGAGCAATCCGCCGGTAAACAGAGGCAGGTGTAAAGCAACGGGCAGCATCATGCACCAGAACCCCGGTAGGCTGAGAGCTCGAAGCACCGGGTAGCGGCTTGGCAGCGTCAAGAGCCGTAAGAGCCGCTGTTACAGACTCAGCCCGGCTAGCTCCACCGGGTACCGCCAAGGCACCGTAGCGAGCGCAAATAGCCGTCAGCAAGGTATCCCCGGGAGGCACCGTCACCACAAGCCGCGCCGTTACACCCGACGCTAGCGCACCGAGAATAGCCCATTCCAGAAGAGTTTTACCCGCAATTTCTACAGCGGCCTTGGGTATGCCAGCACCCAAACGGGAACCTGAACCTGCCGCCACAATAAGAACAGCGAGCACCGTCTCCTGTTCTGGAACGGTACCCGCTGCATTTTTTTGGTCTATAGTGCTCACAGCTAGTGAGCATACCCGAAAGTTTAGACGCCTTCGAGAATCTTATCGAGCTCGCCTTCGGCGGTTTCCTCGTTAATGTCCTTGGCCAGTGCGACCTCGGATGAGAGAATCTGGCGGGCCTTAGCCAGCATGCGCTTCTCACCAGCGGAAAGGCCACGGTCATTTTCGCGGCGCCACAGATCACGGACGACTTCGGCGACCTTAAGGACATCGCCAGATGCCAGCTTCTCAACGTTCGCCTTGTAGCGACGGGACCAGTTGGACGCTTCTTCGGTGTCAGTTGCTTGCAGAACATCAATGACTTCCTGGAGGCCACGCTCGTCAACGACGTCGCGTACACCTACCATGTCAACGTTCTCAGCGGGCACCTCAATAACAAGGTCGCCATTAGCGACCTTGAGTTTTAGGTACATCTTCTCTTCGCCACGGACAGTGCGCATTTTGATTTCTTCAATCGTTGCTGCACCGTGGTGAGGGTAAACGACGGTCTCGCCAACCTCAAAAACCATATGGATAAACCCCTTTCAGCCTACCCATTCTAGCACGCCTATTTAGACAGCGACCCTAAGGTTACAGATATGGAGCGAGGCTCTCCCCGCACAGCGTAATGCCCCGCTAGGCGGTCAGCGCTTCATTTACCGGCTTTTGCCCGTTGATACAGACGTATCGTCTATAAACCAGCTAGAATATGACCTGAAGAGAGAACACACCCCTACTTTGCGCGGAGCACACACATTTTTTCCTGCATAAATCCGGGGCCCATACATCTAAACAAGGAGCAAGAGCTGTGAAGAACACCGCTTCTCTGAGCATCAAGCGCGCTGGCGTAACAATCGCCCTCGCTGGTGCCCTTTTGGCTACCACTGGCTGTGGCTACATCTACAAGCAGCCCACCACCATCGTCTACTCAGCATCAGACGGTCAGATGACTAACCTCACCGAGGCGAACAAGGAGATCATCCAGTTCCGCAACATCATGGTGATTTCATCGGCTGAAGGCGCTCCCGGTCGTGTTCTGGGTACCATCCTCAACCAGTCCGAAAAAGATGCCACCGTTACCCTGGCTTTCCCCGGTGAGACGCTGACCATTGAGGTTCCCGCTGGCAAGGAAGTTCGCCTGGAGGATAAAGCCAACGAGATTGTGCTTAAGTCAACCGAGGCTGCCCCCGGTCTAAGCCTCAAAACCACCGTTTCTTCGGATGTCACATCCGAACCGTCTGAGTTCGTGGTTCCCGTCCTTGACGGAACGCTTGAGGAATACGCCTCCTACCTACCCAACGCGGCAAGCGCTAGCGCGACCGAAACCTCCCAGCACTAAACGGTAGGTCACCCTATACCAAAAGCTGGGGCCCAGAACCTTGAAGGTTCTGGGCCCCAGCTTTTACTTACCGCTCACGCCTTGGCCTAGGGCTCAAACTTATAGCCCAGACCGCGAACCGTAACCACATACCGCGGCGATGAGGGATCCGGCTCAATCTTTGACCGCAACCGCTTAACGTGAACATCCAAGGTCTTGGTATCACCCACATAGTCTGCACCCCACACACGGTCAATGAGCTGGGAGCGGGTCATCACGCGACCAGCATTCCGCAGGAGCATTTCGAGAAGTTCAAATTCCTTGAGGGGCATAGCGACGCTTTCCCCGTTCACCGTCACAACGTGGCGCTCAACGTCCATACGGACCGGCCCGCCCTGGATAGCACCAGAGTCAGGCTCGTCAGCTTCACCCCGGCGGCGCAAGACGGCCCTCACCCGAGCAATCAGCTCCCGCGATGAGTAAGGCTTGGTGACATAGTCGTCAGCGCCCAGCTCAAGCCCCAAGACCTTATCAATCTCAGAGTCCTTGGCCGTTAGCATGATAATGGGTACAGTGCTGCTAGCCCGGATCTGTTTGCATACCTCGTTGCCGGACTGACCGGGCAACATAATATCCAGGAGCACCAGGTCAGCGCCTGCACGCTCAAACTCAACCACGGCGTCCAGGCCATTATCAACAACCTGAACTTCAAACCCTTCACGCCCCAGCAAGAAGGCTAAAGGCTCGCTGAGTGACTCTTCATCCTCAACCACTAAAATACGGGTCACCTGTGTGTCCTTTTCGGGAATCGGGCTGAACCGTGTGGCCCAGCGGGGAAAGGGTTAGTTCTATGCACGAGAGGCCGGACGGGTGCCCGCATTCTCGCCCAGTAAGTCATTTTCGGTTTCTTCATCCAAGATAGGCAGAGCAATAGTGAATGTTGAGCCGGACCCCGGATGGGACCACAGCGTCACCTCACCACCGTGCAAGCCTACGATATGCTTGACGATGCTCAAACCTAACCCGGTACCGCCAGTCTGACGGGAACGCGCCGGATCCACACGGTAAAACCGCTCAAAGATACGGTCCTGTTCATCCTCGGGGATACCCGGGCCCTGGTCTTTCACAGAAATTCTAACAGTGTCCTCCTTCACAGAGACCCCAATGCCCACCTTGGTGCTATCTGGCGAGTAGCGGATTGCGTTCTCGATCAAATTGTGCACGGCCGTCGAGAGAAGCTCCGGGTCACCATGAACAGGACGCGAGGCGGTACCACCCACCAGCAGTTCAATATTTTTGTCCTCAGCAGTAAGCCTGTTGCGGTCAAGGGCTTCAGCCACAACCTGCCCCACATCAACCAGGGTAGAACTGACCACCAGGTCAGCCGACTGCAAACGGGAGAGCTCGATAACGTCCTGCACCAGAGCACCCAGCCGCTGCGACTCCTTCTTGAGTTTGCCCGAGAAATAGCGCACAGATTCGGGATCATCGGCAGAGCTCTCAATAGCCTCTGCCATGAGCCCTACCGCACCCACCGGGGTTTTAAGTTCGTGAGACACATTAGCCACAAAGTCCGTCCGGATCGTCTGAGCCCTAGCGATCTCAGTCCGGTCATCAGCCAGAACCAGAATGTACTCATCACCTACCGGAGCTACGCGCAGGTCAATCACAAGCCTGCTCTGGTCGTAGAAACCACGGGCCAGCACAATTTCCTTTTCAACAATGATGCCCTTGCTGCGAACTGCATCAATCATAGCCAGCAGCTCATCGGACTCCACCGTGTGCCCGCGTACCAGCCCCAGGGCATAGGCCCCAGGAGAGGCCTGAACAACGCCATCGACAGCATCGACCACCATATAGGCACGACCAATCACCGCCAAAACCTCTGCCGCGCCGTCACTGATGGTGGGCTCTTCAACATCGGCCCAGCGAGCGCGCTGGCGCTCACTTCGTTGAAGAGCAAACATGCTGACAACGCCAATGATGAGCCCCAAAAATGCCGCCATCAAAGCAATCATTGTAGAGTTCACGTCTACCAGCTTAGGCCGTAGACCCCCACCTTTTCACCCCGCACGCTACCTGTTGGCAGGGGTTCAACTAACGTTTACCCAAGCATGTGCTGGTGTTCATGTGGCCTTGGCACTCTAGATAGGTAGCGAAAGAGCGCTCTCTGCCCTCTCACGCCCTCACATATCTCCACATGGAAAGGACGCGCACGTGCGCAAAGTCTTCCAAGCCGAACTTCAACATGTCGGTGAAGAGCTCATCCACATCGCCACCCTGGTCCAAGAAGCCCTTAGCAGGGCCTCCGATGCCTTCCTCAAGGCCGGGATCCAGGAAGCCGAGGAGGTCATCACTAACGATGCCCGCATCGACTTTATGCAAAATGAGCTGGATGAACGAGCCATCGACTTACTGGCCCTGCAAAGCCCGGTCGCCTCAGACCTGCGCATGATTGTGGGAGCATTGCGTATGAGTACCTCCCTGGAACGCATGGGCGACCTTGCCCGTCACGTCGCTCAGGTTGCTCGCATGCGCTACCCGGAGCACGTTCTACCGGAATCCATCACACCTGTGTTCGCAGAGATGATTGAGCTGGACCTGAAAATTATTGCCAGCGTCATCAACCTGCTAGAAACCCGTGAGCTGGTCCATACCCAGGACATCATCAAATACAAGATGCGGGTCAACGAGCTCCACGTAGAGGTCTTTAACCGCATGGCAGCACCCGACTGGGGCCAGAACGCCCAGGTCACAGTGGATGTCACCTTGGCTTCACGCTACCTGGAACGATTTGGGGATCACGGTGTCTCCGTTGCCCGTAAGGTCACCTACCTGGTGACCGGAGACTGGAACGCAGTGCCCAGCATCTAAGACCAGACACTTTTGAGTTGGCAGGGGCCGTGAGCTTCATCAGCGCCTCTAAAGGCCCCGGACCGGCTGGCAGCCGCTCACAGTCCCCTGGTTCTCGCTTAGTCTCAACTCCTCTGAAACTAAAGCGCCCCGCCCACCTATTCAGGAGGGCGGGGCACTAGGGCTTTAAAACCGGGCTAAGATTTACTTCTTACCCTGGTTAGCAACGGCCTTGATGGCGTCCTGAGCGGCCTCGGGGTCTAGGTATTCACCGGGGCCAAGGGGCTTGAAGTTTTCGTCCAGCTCGTAGTAAAGCGGGATACCGGTGGGGATGTTCAGGCCAGCGATGTCGGCATCGGAGATGCCCTCCAGGTTCTTCACCAGTGCGCGCAGGGAGTTACCGTGAGCTGCAACCAGAACGGTCTTGCCAGCCTTAAGGTCTTCCTTGATGTCCGATTCCCAGTAAGGGAGCATGCGCTCAAGAACGTCCTTGAGGCACTCGGTGCGGGGGGCGTTCTCGATGTCAGCGTAGCGAGGATCCTTTGCCTGTGAGAACTCGTCGTTATCATCAAGTGCCGGCGGCGGAACGTCGTAGGAGCGACGCCAGGTCATGAACTGCTCTTCGCCGTAGGTCTCTAGGGTCTGAGTCTTGTCCTTGCCCTGAAGAGCGCCGTAGTGACGCTCGTTCAGGCGCCAGTTACGCTTGACGGGGATCCAGTGGCGGTCAGCAGCGTCCAGTGCCAGGTTAGCGGTGTTAATGGCGCGGCGCTGGAGTGAAGTGTGAACGACATCGGGAAGGATGCCGCGCTCCTTCAGAAGCTCACCACCGCGGGCCGCTTCAGCTCTACCTTTCTCGGTGAGGGCAACATCTACCCAACCGGTGAAGAGGTTCTTTTCGTTCCATTCTGATTGCCCGTGACGGAGCAGTACCAATTTGTAAGTCATAACTCTCATTATCCCACTTTATCCCTCTAAATAAAAGATAAACCCACACCTATTCACTGAACAAACCGCTATCTTAGGGGAATGCGTGTGAATATGTGTGGGTTTTTCAGGCCCTAACGCAAGTCTTAGCGACGGCGACGCACAGCCACCGCGGGGCGAACATCAGCTAAGAAGACACCCACGGCGGTAGCGGCAACCAACTGCATAAAGATTGAGCTAATCCTACCGTTCCAGGACTGCCACAGGGTCAGGACCGAAAAGAGCGTGGCAGCGCCCGTGACGGCCAGCCAGAAGCCTTTGGTGCGTTTGAAGGCGCTCTGGTAGGCGTACCCTGTTGCGCGTGCGGCCTCAAACAGGGCGTAGACAGATAGTCCTGCTACGACCAGCGAGGCCAGCAGGTTGATGAGGTAGTTTGCCCAAGCAATGAGATCAAGAGGAGTCATAGGGTGCTTCGTCCTTTAGCGGAGATTTTCTAGGGCTGCCACCAGGTCCTGGTACAGGTCATCGACGTTCTCGATGCCCACGGAGAGACGGAGTAGGGACTCCGGGATGGAGTGGGGTTCTGAACCGTGCCGGCGGCGGCGTTCAATGAGTGATTCTACGCCACCGAGACTGGTCGCGGGAGTCCACAGCTTCAGGGCGGCAACAAGGCGGTCGGTTTCTTCGGCGGTGGCATCAAGAGTGACGGAGAGGATAGACCCGAAGGTCTGCATCTGGGCTGAGGCCCGCTCGTAGCCGGGGTCGGTGGGTAGGCCGGGGTAGCGTACTGCCTTGATGGACGGGTGTTCGCTAAGGCGCTGCGCTAGTTGCAGGGCGGAGTCCGCTGAGCGCTCTAACCGGACGCCCATAGTACGCACGCCGCGCAAGCCCAGCCATGCTTCGAAGGGCCCGGCGATAGCGCCATTGGTGGTGCGGTGGGTG
This sequence comes from Rothia sp. CCM 9416, assembly GCF_048513535.1. Taxonomy (NCBI): domain Bacteria; kingdom Bacillati; phylum Actinomycetota; class Actinomycetes; order Micrococcales; family Micrococcaceae; genus Rothia; species Rothia sp. CCM 9416. The sequence goes on from NZ_JBLXXR010000027.1 coordinate 15,190, forward strand.
TGCATAGCTTCGCGCAGGACCGGGTTGGAGGTAACGGTGATACCCAGCAGAACGTCGGAGTGACCGGCGATTGCTTTGGTGGCGGAATGCACTACGACGTCGGCACCCAGCAGCAGGGGGTTCTGGCCAAGCGGTGTTGCGAAGGTATTATCAACGGCTGAAACGATACCCAGTTGGCGCGCCGCACCCAGGATAGCGGGCAGGTCAGCGACCTCCATCATGGGGTTGGTGGGGCTTTCCATCCACAGCAGAACCTTAGGGGCTGCATAGTTCACATTCTCGGGGCTGACCCCTGCGGTGGCTGCCGCTTTTTCCAGTTCAGCGATGACGGACTCGGTGTTTTCAATATCAAGACGCACAACTGTGGCGATACCGCGCGCCTCAAGGCGCTTAGCCATAGATACCGAGGCCATGTAGGTGTGCTTGGGCAGAAGGATAATAGAGCCAACCGGTACCAGATCCTGCACCGCAGCTACAGCCGCCATACCCGAGGCAAAAAGAAGGCCGGGGAGCTCTGCGCCTTCAAGGTCAGCGACAACCTGCTCAAGACCGTCCCAGCTGGGGTTAGTAAAGCGGGCGTAGCTGTTGAGGTCGGTGGGGCCTATCTGCCGGAAGGTAGAGGACATAGAAATGGGTGGGTTTACCGGGGCAAGATCACGGTGGGCCGGCCGGCCGCCAGCAACTAGGCGGGTCTGCGGAGAAAGATTCTGTTCGGTCATACCCACCACCATACGCGCCCGATTCTTAAGGAGCTAGTAGGTGAGAAGCATGGTCACCAAATGAACTTGCTTAGAGTCCCTATCTAACCGCAAGCCCCAGCAAACAGGCCTTGGTAGGCTAGAGGGGTGACTCAAGCACTGACCTACACCCCAGATGCCGACCCGGCACGCGCCCACGGCCCCTACCCCGGCACTTTCATCGTTTTTGAAGGTGGCGACGGATCAGGCAAAACCACCCAGATCAAGCTCCTGGCAGAGGCCCTCACAGAGCGCGGCTATTCTGTGCTGGTCACCCGTGAGCCAGGGGGCACCGACATCGGCGAAAAACTCCGTGCCCTGGTCCTAGAGCACGGCAACGGCGCGATTGACCCGCACACCGAAGCACTCATTTTTGCGGCGTCACGGGCCGCCCACGCCCACCAAAAAATTCAACCAGCCTTAGAAGCCGGCACCATCGTTCTGTGCGACCGCTACATCGACTCATCAGCAGCCTACCAGGGAGCTGGGCGCGGCCTGGGCCTGGAAACCATCACCGACCTAAGCCGCTGGGCCACGGGCAATCTCCTGCCCGACATCACGGTACTCCTTGATGTTTCACTGGCTGAAAGCCGTGCGCGCGCAGGTGCCCGCGGTCACGCTGACCGTATGGAAGCCGCCGACGACACTTTCCACAGCGCTCTACACAGTGCCTTCCGTTCCCTAGCGCAGGCTGCCCCAGAGCGATACGCCCTTATCAACGGTGCCCAACCCATCGAGCAAGTCCACAAACAGGTTCTGGATGCGGCCCTGGCGGTACTTTCATGAGCGTCTGGGACTCCCTAATAGGGCAGAACGAGGTCAAACACCAGCTAGCTACCGCCGCCGCTGATACCAAGCCCACCCACGCCTGGCTCTTTACCGGCCCGACCGGTGCAGGCCACACCACAGCAGCCCAGACATTCGCGGCAGCACTCCTCTGCGACCAGCCCAACCCCGCCGCACGCGGCTGCGGAACCTGCCGTTCCTGCCAAACCGTGCTCAGCGGCTCCCACGCAGACTTCCTGCACTTTCGAACCGAAAAAACCGTCATCACCATCGACGAGGCCCGCGAGTTTGTTGTTAAAGCGCAGGACCGCCCCGCTGTTGGACGCTGGCGCGTCATGCTCATTGAAGACGCCCACCGCATGCCCGAACGCACCTCCAACGTACTCCTCAAAGCTATAGAGGAGCCGCCGCCCTACACTATCTGGTTATTGACGGCCCCCTCCCCCGCCGATGTTCTCATCACTATCCGCTCCCGGTGCCGCCCGGTCCAGCTACGGCTCCCCCTGGTGGCGGAAGTTGCCGCCGTACTCGAGACCCAGCACGGGCTCGAACCCCACCAAGCCGAGCTAGTATCCCGCCTAGCCCAGGGCAACCTGGACACCGCCCACAAGCTAGCAAGCGACCCGCAGGCAGGCACCCGCCGCGATTCAGTGGTCAAGATACCGCTGACCCTCAGCTCTGTTGCCTCGGCGATGGATGCCGCCGACCGGCTCATCTCTATTGCTGAGGCTCAAGCAGAAGCAGACGCGCAAACCCGCAATGAGGCCGAACGTGCCGCGCTCCTGACCTCCCTGGGCTACACGGACGGGGAGAAACTCTCCCCCACCCACCGCGCCCAGGTACGTCAGCTAGAAGAAGATCAAAAACGCCGCGCCAAACGAATCCAAACCGATACCCTGGACCGTTTCTTGGCCGATATTCAAACGGTCTTCCGTGATGTACTCACCTTGCAAATGGGCACTGGGGCAGAGCTTATTAACGCCCACATGGCTCAGCAGCTACAGGCTTACGCCGCGCGCACTAGGCCGGAAGCCGTGCTAGCTCACCTGCAAACTGTAGCAACTACCCGCCGCAGAATGAACACCAATGCAAGTGCCCGCCTAGCTTTTGAAGCCATGATGACACAGTTCATTGCCTCACCAGCAGGCTCTTAGCTCGTGAGCTTTACCCGCTCAACCCAAAAGTCAGCCCCGAGCCGGATAACCAGTTCGGGGCTAAACACATAAGGAAGTTAGTTGGGGTGCTTAGAGCTGAACGCCGTCCCGCCAGATACGGGTGGGGAGCAGGGTTTCAGCGTCCAGGAGCAGAAGGTCACCCGGGTAACCCGGTGCAATCCGACCGTAGGAGTCAGCCAAGTCCAGAGCGGCGGCAGCCTGAGAAGTGGCCGCAGCAACCGCAAGGTCAAGCGGCTGACCAGAGTGCTGAACAGCCAACGCCACCGCACGGTCCATCGTCAGGGTGGAGCCAGCCAGGGATTTACCCTCAACCAGGGTTGCAACCCCACCCTTAACCTCAACCTCGAGGGTACCCAGCATGTAGATGCCGTCAGCGTTACAGGTAGCTGACATGGCATCGGTCACCAGCACAGTACGCTCCGGTGCCCGCCCAAAAATCTGGGCAACTACTGAGGGATGAACGTGAATACCGTCGTTAATAATTTCCAGTGAAACACGGCTGTCTTCCAGGGCCGCAATCACAGGGCCGGGGGCACGGTGGTGGATACCGTTCATACCGTTAAAGGTGTGGGTTAGCAGACTAGCACCTGCCGAGAAAGCGTCTCTTGCCTGCTCATAGGTGGCGCTGGTGTGGCCCACAGCGACCTTGGTACCTGCGCCCACAAAGCTTTCAATAGCGGCCAGGCCACCCTCACGTTCAGGGGCCATGGTCACCTGGAGCAGATGTCCGCCAGCCGCATCAAGAATCTGGGCGACTGCCTCAGGGTCAGGGTCACACAGAAGATCCTCGGGGTGAGCACCTTTGTGCTGGGGGTGTAGGAAAGGCCCTTCGGCGTGGAAACCCAAAACCTGAGGGTTCTGCTCCACCAGAGGTGCCAGGTTACGCAAGCTATGGCTAATAGCCTCCACCGAGTTAGTCACGGTGGAGAGAACACTGCGGGTGGTACCGTGCTTGGCGTGAGCCTCAAGGGCGGCAGTAGCGCTTTCAATGCTTCCCTCATCATAGGCGTGCCCAGCACCGCCGTGATGGTGGATATCAATATAACCGGGGACCAGCGGAGCCCCAGCCGCATCAACCACCTCGGTACCGGGGCTCAGGTAGCTCTGCCACTCATCCTCGCCCAGAACCTTACTAATCTTCCCGTTCTCTAGAAGGACCGCACCGCGCTGGTGAACCCCTCCGATGATCCCGTCATAGAGGGTAGCTGAATGAACGATAAGGGAGGACATAAAATCTGCCTTCTTTCTCATCAAAGAATTAAACAATACGGAGGTTATAGCCCTGCTGGGTCACCCGATCGGCCCATTCCTGGCTGATAGAGGAGTCTGTAATGATGGTAGTGGCTAAGCGGTCGCTGTCACCGCTAATCGAGGTAAAGGAACGCTTACCGAACTTACTGGAATCGGCCACGATAAAGGTCTGCTGGGCACGGGTAATCATAGTGTGGTTGACCGATGCCTCATACTCATCCACGGTGCCCGGGCCGTTTTCGTCGAACCCGTTGACCCCGATAAAAGCCATGTCCAAAGAAATCTGGTTGAGAACATCAATGGCGTAGGGGCCGGTCAGCTCGTAGGAGAAGCCGTTAATCACCCCGCCGGTCAGCACAATTTTGATTTCGCTGACTTCGGCCAGCCGGTAGGCGATATCAACGGCGTTGGTGACGATGGTCAGCAGAGGCTTATGGGGAGAAGAGGGCTGATCCTTATGGCGGTGAGCCCACTGTGCAAGAGCATGGGCAAGAGCGCCCACAGTGCTGCCACCGGTGACCCCAATCATGGCACCGGGCTTGATGTATTCCAGGCAGTGCTGGGCAATTGCGGCCTTTTGGGTGCTGTGGGTCTGGTCCATTTTAATGACCGGCGGGAGGTAGGTAGGCAGACTCTGGGCGCCACCCCGTGTGCGCTGCAGCAGGCCAGCCTGGCTGAGCGCTTCCAGGTCCCGCCGGACCGTGGCTGTGGATATCTTGAGCTCGTCAACCAGTTCTTTGACCGTCACGACTTGGCGTGAGTTCACGATATCCAATATCTGTGTATGGCGCACATCACGCATAGTCAGAGCAAGCTCCTTGATCTCTATAGTTTTTCAGGCCGCTAACTAACAGGTATCGCCGGGGATGCGCCCCAGCTTCCCAATAATCTATCGAATTCTTTTCTAACTTTCATTCCTGCCCACTAACTGGGCCAGCTCCCCAGACAGCACAGTCATGTAAGCCAGGCTCTTGCCCGGCTGGAGCCAGCCGGGCAAGGGTTATTACTATCGAGCGGAACCGCTGGCAAAAAGGGTCAGCAATCGCTGGGCCTCCTGGCTCAGGGCCTCCCGGCCAGCCATGGTGTACTTGCGGGAGTCCACGACATCTGGGTGAGCCGCCAGGTATTCGCGGATAGCCCCGGTATAGAAACCGTTCAGGTGGGTTGAAACGTTGATCTTAGTCATGCCAGATGCAATACCGCGCAGAATTTCCTGGTCACTGACGCCCGATGAGCCATGCAGGACCAGGGGTACACCTGCGGCTTGACGGAGCCGGCCAATCAGCTCGTGATCCAAGGTGGCAGTGCGGGAGGTCATGGCGTGCTCACTGCCTACAGCCACTGCTAAGGTATCGACACCGGTTGCCGCCACGAATTCCTTACTCTCTGCCGGATCGGTGCGTACACCGGGAGCGTGGGCGCTCTTCTTACCGCCAATTTCACCGAGTTCAGCTTCAACGGTCGCACCCTTCTTGTGGGCGTATTCCACGACCTTGGCGGTTGCGGCCAGGTTCTCTTCGTAGGGCAGGGTTGAGCCGTCGTACATGACCGAGCTGAAGCCCAGGTCAATAGCCTGGCAGGCCAGTTCCACAGACTCGCAGTGATCCAGATGAACAGCAATCTCGGCGGTTGAGTTCCGTGCAATTTCAAGCATGGCATGGCCGATAGGCTCAAAGCCACCGTGGTAGCGGATGCAGTTGTGGCTGACCTGCATAATCACGGGCAGGTTAGATCGCTCAGCGGCGGCCGCAATTGCTTCTGCGGTTTCCAGGTGGACGACGTTGAAAGCCCCGATGCCGCTCTTACGGCTTTCGGCAGCTAGGACCAGATCTAGGGTGCTTACCTGTGGCATGTTGTTCTTCCTTCTGGGCTGGTGCTAGGACGCCGACGGGTAGGTGACATCTTCAACGATGACCTTTTCGGCCAGTGAAGACCAGGCGCTACCAATAGAGCCGGCGAGGGGTTGGGTAACAGCGGAGGCAGACCAGCTCACTGCACGGATAAGCAGGTCTTCTAGGCTGAGTTCATCAAGAAGTGAGGTAGCAAGGGCTGCTACGAGGGCATCGCCTGCCCCGGTGGGGTTACCTTCAAGGGCTTGAGCAAGACGCGCTTTGACTCCCTGCTCTTGCCCGAAAGCGTAGAGGCCGTCAGGGCCGCAGGAGACAATGATCTGCTGGGCACCCAGCTCCTGTAGGCGGGCGACACCCCGGTAGAGGTCTTGCTCACCGGTTGCTTCTACCAGTTCAGCTCGATTGGGCTTGAGGTAGGTGACACCGGCGCGGGCGGCTTCCAGTAGGTAGGGGCCGGAAGTATCCACGATGAAAGCGGCACCGGCCTCCTGGCAGGTACGAGCGATATCAGAGATAAGTCCTTCGGGGCTCCGGGGAGGGAAGGAGCCAGAGAGTGTGACCACGCTACCGGGGTACTGCGCCAGGGAGTCTGCCAGGTGCTTCAGGAGTTCCCGGTAGACCTCTGCGGGGTGCTCCTGGCCTGACTCGTTGATGATGGTGGTCGTGGAACTTTCCGTTTCCACCAGGGCATAGGTGCTCCGCAGGGGAACGGGGGTAGAGGCCTGAAGGAGCTGTACCTGCTCGTGTAGGGGGCACACCCCGGGGCTTGAAGCGGCAACTCGGGCCTTGAGCTCAGCGAGCGATAGCTCGTTCAGGGGCGCAAGAGCCAGAGCAGGGTAGCCCTGCTCGGCGGCTACGTTTGCAACGTTAAGCCCCTTACCGCCCAATCTGCGCTGGGCATGAGGGATCCGAAGGGTGCTCTCCGGGGTGAGCTGGTCTATGCTCACCGTGATATCGAGAGCTGGATTGAGCGTCAGTGTAATGACTCGTGCACCGGCCATAATGGTACCTCTCCCCTTTCCCTACTGCTTAGTTCAGAATGACTGAACGGGTTAGGTTGCGGGGTTCATCGGGGTTTAGTCCGTTAGCCAAGGCAGTTTCAAGAGCTACGCGGTGCTGGCGAGCAAGGTCAGCCAGAGGGTCAAGGTCACGATCCTCGAAGTAAGCGCCGGTTGCTTCTACCTGCTCGCGCAGCCCCTCGGGTGCAAGGCCGAACTGCCAGGTGACGCGGCCGGGTGCTGCGATGGAGATGGGACCGTGGCGGTACTCCATGGAGTTGTAGGACTCGGTCCACTTCTGGGAGGATTCGCGCATCTTGAGTGCGGCTTCAGTAGCCAGCGCTGCGGTCCAACCGGTGCCCAAGAAGGAGTACTGTTCAGCGTTGATCAGTTCAGGGGCAAGAGGTTCGCTCAGTGCAGCGCGGCAATCTTCGATAGCGGCACGGCATACTTCTTCTGAGTCGATGGAGCTCCGCAGGAACATGAGAGCGGTGGTAGCGAAGCGGGTCTGGACAACGGACTTCTCGTCGGCGAAGGAGAGGTCAACAAGGCGGTCAGCAAGTTCTGCTACGGGTGAGTCAGGTACACCGACCAGGACGGTGATGGGCTTGGTGCCTTTGACGCTCTTCATGAAGTCAACGATTTCGGTGGTGGTACCGGAGCGGCAGATGATGAGGTATTCGTCAAAGTCACGACCGATGGGGACCTCGGTTGCGGTGAAGGCATCGGTGATGCCCTGGCCAGCATTTTCGCGCAGAGCGGCGTAGGCCTGAGCCATGAACCAGGAGGTGCCGCAGCCAATAGCTGCTACCTTCAGGCCGGGCTGGGGAAGGACGGCGGTGTCCAAGCCCAGTGCCTGCTCCCACATGAGGGGCTGGCTTTCAAGTTCTTCTTTCATAAAAGCGCCTGCTAGAGACATGGTGTTTTTCCCTTCCGGAGCGTCTGTAGTTCTGGTGAGCAACTGCCCATTAGCAATCATTTTCGCTCAATATTTATGATTACACATGATTCCTTTTGCTGTCCAGACCTGAAGGCAACTTAAAAGAAAAGCGAGCACCCAGCACCCTACCCAAAGGCAAAAACTGAGGCGGACGACACTCAAGGTACTTAATAGGGAGGGTTCGGTTCTTACTTTTGAGTCAAAACCACCCTTTTTCAGGGGCCAGGGCCCCCTGCACATCCTTCACTAGGCCCCATGATCAAGTTTGATTTTTTCTCAAAAAAATCAGTCAAAATGTTTACATCACGCAAATTCGCTCACTATGATGGGATGTGTAGATAGGTCCGTTACCGAGGAGACAATCCCATGAGCTTTACTCCCGATCTCGTCTCAGCCCAACGAGAGGCCAAAGACTGGAAAGAAGCTATCCAGCTAGTTGGCAGCCTCTACGAGCAGGCCGGAATAGCCACCGAAGAATACACTCAGGCTATGATTCAGGGCGTCCTGGACTTTGGGCCCTACATGGTCTTTGTTCCCGGCATTGCCATGCCGCACGCTAAGGCAACCAGCGGCGTGCTCAAGTCTGGCACAGCGGTCGTCACCCTCTCCACCCCCGTAGAGTTCGGTAGCGAGAAGAACGATCCCGTCGATTTCCTCATCTCGTTTGCCTCAACAAGCACCGACGGGCACATGGAAAAGATCCAAGAACTTGCAGCTGTCCTAGCTGACCAAGACCGTATTGAAAAAGCACGCCAGGCCCGCAATGACGATGAGCTTATGCGCGTGTTCACCACCAAATAGTAAGGAAAAGAACAATGATTTCAATTGCAACCGTATGTGGCATGGGCCTCGGAACCTCCATGATGCTGGCCGGGCAGGTACGCACCCTGCTCAGCGCCGAAGGTATCGAAGCTAAAGTTCAGGCTATTGACCTGGGCTCCTTCAAGTCCCAGCCTTCAGACATCGTTGTGACCACCACCGGAATGGCAAAAAACGTCGAAGGCACCAAGGCCAAGGTCGTTCTCATTGACAATCTCATCGACAAGAACGAGGTTAAGACCAAGGTTCTAGCAGCTGTCAAAGACTTCCAAGCCGGTGCCTAACAGCACCCCTTAGATACATAAGGTAAACCACCATGGATTCCGTCCTTTCCTTCTTGATACAGCTGGTTCAGATCCCAGCTATTATCGTAGGTTTTATCGCCTTTATCGGTTTGCTCGCCCAGAAGAAGAGCGCCGACGAGATTGTTACCGGCACTATTAAGACCGCACTCTCGCTACTGATTATCGGTGGCGGCGTTACCGTCCTGATTCAGGGTCTCGGCCCCATCCAGGACATGTTCAAGATGGCCTTCCCCGCGGGGAATATCACCACCTTCGTTACCTTCGATGAAGCCGTGGTCTCGGCCGTTCAGGCTGGACCTGTAGCAGCTCTAGGCTCACAAATTGGCCTAACCATGCTCTTTGGTTACATCGTTCACCTCCTGCTAGCCCGCTTCACCCCCTGGCACTACGTCTACCTGACCGGCCACATGATCTGGGTGCACGCTGGTGCTTTCACCATCGCCATCTACCAGCTGGGTCTGGGCCCCTTCTGGACTGTTGCCATCGCCTCTATCATTGACGGCTTCTACATGACCCTGGCTCCCGCCATCGCCCAGCCCTTCGTCCGCCGTATCACCGGTGGTAACGACGTTGGTTTCGCACACGGCCAGACCCTGCTCAACGTACTAGCTGGCTACCTGGGCATGGTCATTGGCAACAAGGAGAAGTCAACCGAGGACATCAAACTCCCCGAGAAGCTCTCCTTCTTCCGCGACGTAGCTGTCTCTACCACCCTGGTCATGCTCATTGTCTCCATCGGCACAGCTATCACAGCTGTTTCCGTAGGTGGCGTAGAAGCCTTCGAAGCGACCACCGAAAACGGTGGTATCTCCAACGGTCAAAACTGGATCCTCTTCGCTTTCATGATGGCTATGCAGTTCACCGCAGGTATGCTGATTCTGCTCTACGGTGTTCGTATGCTCATCGGGGAAATCGTTCCTGCCTTTGAAGGTATCTCCCAGAAGGTTATTCCCAACGCGATTCCCGCACTGGATGTACCTGTTCTCTTTGCCTTCGCGCCCAACGCTCTGCTCATCGGTCTGATTTCCGGTCTCATCGGTCAAATCGCTGGTATGGCACTCTGTGTCTCCCTGGGTTGGCCGGTCCCCATCCCCTCCATGATCGTGGCCTTCTTCGCTTCCGGTACCGCAGCGATTTTTGCTAACTCAACCGGTGGCCGTCTTGCAGCCTGGATTGGCGGTTTCCTCTGGGGCTTCCTGGGCTGGATCCTGATCTCCTTCGCCTTCTACAGCCAGGCCTTTGGCGACCTGGAAGCTCTCGGCGCCTCCGGCCTGGGCTTCACCGTTCCCGATGCTGTTGTCCCCGGCATCATCATCCACTGGATCGGCCAGCTCCTGGGCCTCGTAGCCTAAAAACTTGGTTGCTCTCGCACCGCTACCCCGCCCGGTCTTACCGGTCGGGCGGGGAACAACAATTTTCTACCAGCATCAATCAAAGGATTCTGAATCATGTCACAGCTCTTGGATAGCTACTACCAGCAAATCATCTCCCTGCTTGAAAAGATTCGTGAAGAAGAAGTACCTACCATCGAAAAGGCAGCATCAGAGATCGCTGACCGCGTCGCAAAGGGTGCCCGTATCTTTGCTTTCGGTGCTTCACACTCCAGCCTGCCGGTCCAGGACATCGTCTACCGCGCCGGTGGCCTCATGCTCATCAACCCCCTCTACGCACCCGGCGTTGAAGCACTGACCACCCGCCCCACCACCCTGGGCTCCCAGATGGAACAGATGCCCGGCTACGCCGAAGTCGTCCTCAACAACTCACCCCTGCGCGAAGGCGATGTTCTCATTGTTGTTTCGGTCTCTGGCCGTAACGCACTCCCGGTCGAGCTGGCTCGTGAAGCCCGTGCCCGCGGCATCTTCGTGGTAGGTCTGACCTCCTCCAAGTACACCGACGCCGTTACCTCTCGCGTTCCCGATAAGACCAAGCTCAAGGATCACGCAGATATCCTCATCGACAACCAGGTCGATGCCGGCGACGCCGTACTTTCCCTCGAAGGTGTCCCCCAGAAGTTCACCCCTGCTTCGGGTGTCACCTCGACCGCGATTCTGCACTCCCTGTCCGCAGGTATCATAGAGCAGCTCTTGGCTCGCGGAATCAGCGCCCCAGTCTTCCTCGCGGCCAACCTCGATGGTGGTGCCGAGTGGAACAAGAAGCACATGTCTGAAAACCAGGACAAGATCTTCTACCTTAACTAATGAGCAGTGCCTGACTCGGAGCTTTACTCTGAGTCAGGCACCTTTTATATCTAAGGACATAAACAATGAAGTTTACCTCCAGCAAATACAGGGCCTTAACCCTGGGCCTAGTCACCCTCAGCCTGGCAGCTTGTTCAACAGCCCCGGGCCAGCCCGGTCAGCCCACAGCAAGCGCTTCTGCTAGCCCCTCAGCGACGAGCAGCTCCAGTTCAACAGCGCAACCCACCGCAACAGCAAGCCCTAGCCCCAGTGCTAGCCCCAGCTCAACGGAACAACCCACCGCAACTGCAGAACCTAGCGAAACCGGGTCCCCCCAGCCAACTCCCTCCCCCAGTGTTAGCTCTTCTGCCGGTACAGGGGACCAGGCAGGTCAAGACTGGGTTCTTAAGTATCAAGAACAGTTTGATGATGATATTTCCCTCTCGGCAGAGCCCTGGATAGTTGATCCGTTGGGCGCCGAAAGCCCCTGGTACGTTGATGAGTTCTCCGATGACGGTGTTTATTACAGCATTTTGGGGGGCAAGTCCTTCGACCGTGCCCTGGACAGCATGAACATCATGCGTAAGCGTCTTACTTTCGGCCAGGACGGTTGGCTGACCCTAGAATTAGCTGCCCAGGACCTCAACAAGGACGGGATTCCCGATGCAGAGCCCTCTTTGACAAGCCAGGACGGGGAAGGAGTTCTGAAGGTTCCCGCCTGGAATAGC
>NZ_JBLXXR010000028.1:0-25706 GCF_048513535.1 Rothia sp. CCM 9416
ACGCCGAAGGCACCGACACCTACGAGCTCAACCGAAACCTGATTCTGGAAGACGGCCCCCGCGCCGACTCTGTGCCCAACCTGGAAATCGAAACCGGCCTCATTGAGGGCGCCGGCCATGCTTCCACCACCGGCCAGCTCGATGAAGATCACCTCTGGTACCTGCAGGCTCGAGGTATCCCCGAAGATCAAGCCCGCCGCCTGGTCGTTCGTGGCTTCCTCAACGAGATTATCCAGCAGATCCGCATTGACGAGCTCGAAGAACAGCTCTTCGCGGCACTTGAAGCCGAACTCGCGCTATCCAATAACTAAAGCTTTACCTCTCTAGGAGAAACAACTCATGGCAACCCTTGAAATCAAGGACCTACACGTTTCAGTCATCCTCGATGACGACAACACCAAGCCCATCCTGAAGGGCGTCAACCTGACCATCAACTCTGGCGAAATCCACGCCATTATGGGACCCAACGGCTCAGGCAAGTCAACCCTGGCTTCCACTATCGCCGGTCACCCCAAATACCAGATCGATTCCGGTCAGATCCTGCTTGATGGCGAAGACGTCACTGAAATGTCGGTCGATGAGCGTGCACGCGCTGGCCTCTTCCTGGCTATGCAGTACCCCGTTGAAATCCCCGGTGTCACTATGAGCAACTTCCTACGCTCAGCTAAGACCGCTGTTGACGGCGAAGCACCTGCCCTGCGCACCTGGACCAAAGATGTTAAGGCAGCTATGGAGAACCTCTCCATTGATCCGGACTTCATTAGCCGTAACGTCAACGAAGGCTTCTCAGGTGGCGAAAAGAAGCGCCACGAGATTCTGCAACTGGAACTACTCAAGCCCAAGTTCGGCATCCTGGACGAAACCGACTCCGGCCTGGATGTTGATGCACTCAAGGTCGTCTCTGAGGGTGTTAACCGCGCTCACGCCGAGAACGATATGGGCGTCATGCTCATTACCCACTACACCCGAATCCTGCGCTACATCAAGCCGCAGTTCGTGCACGTTTTCGTAGATGGCAAGATGGTAGACCAGGGCGGCTCCGAACTGGCAGACCGCCTGGAAGAAGAAGGCTACGAGCGCTACCTAGCCGCTAAGTAAGCCCACCAAACCGCTTACGAAAGGTGACTGCAATGTCTGAGGCTCCCGCTGGTGCCCCCAGCCAAGAAGAGATTGAGGAAGCCCTCATGAACGTGATTGATCCCGAGCTAGGGATCAATATCGTAGATTTGGGCTTGCTGTACGGTATGCGCTGGAACGATGAAGGCGCCCTGGTGCTGGATATGACCCTAACCACCGCAGCCTGCCCGCTACAGGACGTCATCGAGGAACAGGTTGCTCAGAACCTGGAAACCATGATTGATGAGTGGCATGTTAACTGGGTCTGGATGCCCCCGTGGGGCCCAGAGCGCATTACCGAAGACGGCCGTGACCAGATGAGAGCCCTGGGCTTCAACATCTAAATTGTTGCCAGCAGCTGTGCTTCTTTTCTGAGCCAAAAGTCCCTTACCCCGCTGAGCGCGCGGGGTAAGGGACTTTTCCTCTAAGTAGCTCCATGTATCTTGGGTTAGTGGGCTATTCAGCTAAAAATTCCGGTGGGTTGTGGGTGAAGAAACGAGTCTTAACGGCTAGGAGCAAGAGCCCTAAGCCCAACCAGATAAGACCCAGCCTGATAGCGGCGCCGTCTAGCTGTAGCAACAGGTAGACGATAACCAGGGCGCCGATGGTAGGTGCCACCAGGTCTCGGACTAACCTGCCTTGGTGGCCTGCATTTTTCTTTGACTGCGCCCACAAAAGGATGAGGGAGATATTGACCATGGTGAAGGAGACAAAGGCACCGAAATTAATGAAAGAGGTAGAGGTAGTAAGGTCAAGGAAAACGGCTAGAGCGCCGACAAGGCCGATGGTGATGATGCTGTAGACGGGGGTCTGTGTGCGGCGGCTCAAAAAACCAAAGATTTTGGAGGGTAGCATTTTATCTCGCCCCATAGCGAAGAGCAGGCGACTACCTGCTGCCTGGGCTGCGATACCTGAAGTAAACTGAGCAATAATGAGCGCCGCAACGAAGATAGAGGCAAAGAGGTTGCCTCCTACGGTCTTGGCAATTTCAAACCCAGCAGAATCTACATTTTCGAAGATACCGCCGGGGTGCACCAGCTGGCCAAAGTATGAAACGACGATAAAGATTGCACCGCCAATTAGAGCAACAAAGAAGATAGCTCTGGGTACGGTTTTTTCAGCCTCATGTGTTTCTTCGGCTAGGGTCGTTACCGCGTCGAAGCCTAAGAAAGAATATGCTGCAATGGCGGCGCCTGCGGTGATGAGCGCAAAGTTTGAATTAGATCCACCCGTAAAAGGCGCCAGGCTTAAGAGGTTCTGCGATGCCCCTGCCAGGGTCAAGCAGGTGAGCACGACGAATATGACCAGCACCAGGATCTGGAAGGCCATGAGAATTAGATTGACCTTATCGGCTACTTTAATCCCAATGATATTCAGAGCTGTGGTAATGAGGACGAATAGGATAATCCACAGGGCGGTTGGGATATCTGGGAATTGGGCGTTGAGGTAGGCCCCGCCAATTAGCCAGATCACCATGGGCAGGAAAAGATAATCGAGGAGAGTGAGCCAACCGACCAAAAACCCTATGCGGTTGCCTAAGATCTTACGGACGTAGGTGTAGGCAGAGCCCGCTTCTGGGTAGATACCGGCTAACCTACTGTAACTGTTGGCAGTAAAGAGCATTGCTAGCAGAGCAATAAGGTATGCCCCTGAGCTAGCCCCTTGGGTAGTGGAGGCGATAACTCCAAAGATTCCGAGAACGATGAGCGGGGTAAGGTAGGCCAGACCAAAAATTACTAGGGAGGGTAATTTGAGGGTTTGAGGTAGCCGTGCTTGGCTATTTTCTGTCATGAGTGCGCTCCTTGTACGGAAGGTGCCCAGGTTGCAGGGTTAATTTGTCCGCTGTACATGGGTAGTGCGATGGGTGGGTCTTGGGCGGTGAACTGATGCCAGATACGGTTGGTTCCGCAGGTGCCTTCTTGCCTTACCCTGTCTAAAACCTCCTGCGAGTATTGGACAAGGAGCGTTTCCTCGCCACCTGCTGCCTGGGCTAGAATCTTTCCTTCTGGATCTACGGCGATACTACCGCCTCGCCCTAGCGGCTCAGCGCAATTGACGCTGAAGAAGTAGATCTGGTTACTGATAGCGTTTGCTTGTGCAAGGATGAGTTCTTGTTGACGGTCATCACTGGTTGTTTTGACTATGTTGATAATAGCCTGGGCCCCTAGCCAGCTTAGATGTCTGCTGTGCTCAGGGAACCAGGTGTCGTAGCAATTTGAGAGCCCTAGAGTCAGGCTGGATTGATCTTGTCCAGCTGCTACCGAGTCTGACACTTGGCTGGGGTGCATAATTGTGCTGGTAATAAACTCCCTGCCGTAGTCATGAGGTTCGTGGGGTCGCCAGGGGAACATCTTACGGTAGGCCGCCTGTAGGTGACCGCTGGGTGCTATGAGGAGCTCAGTGTTGTAGAGCTTTCCTTGGTGGCTTTCGTTGATACTGCCGGGAATCAACCAGATCTTGAACTCATGAGCCAGTTGCCCCAGTGCCCTGACCAGATCCCCGTCAAGGGGAGTGGCCCAGTTCAGCATGTGTTGTCGGTGTTCATCTGGTGGGTAGGCAAAGACATCTTGGAGGTGCATTTCGGGGTAGACCAACAAGTC
Source organism: Rothia sp. CCM 9416 (assembly GCF_048513535.1). Classification (NCBI taxonomy): domain Bacteria; kingdom Bacillati; phylum Actinomycetota; class Actinomycetes; order Micrococcales; family Micrococcaceae; genus Rothia; species Rothia sp. CCM 9416. The sequence goes on from NZ_JBLXXR010000028.1 coordinate 3,717, forward strand.
AAGCTGGGGGTGCTTGTGGAGGGTTTCCCGAATGTCCTCTCGTAGGGCTTCAAGATTGTTGAGGCCTGGCAGGGGTTTGCGTTGGGCAAGTCCCAGATTCCACTCTGTTTTTGACATGTTGCACCTTATTTCTGATCTGGCTCTCGCAATAGCTAGACGGCTAGAAGTGTGTTTTCAAGCACTGTATTTGACCATACTGTACACTGCCAAAGGTGAACCAATCATCCATGCTCTATCAATATTTTTTCTCGGAGCAAATCAGCCTGGCCCAGGCACCTGCCCCATTCTTCCACCAGATGCAGAGCAATCCAGGGGCAGAAGAAGCGGGCTCCGTCCTTGAGCCTACCTGTGCTTAGTTGGCTCCAGTCGCTGGCTTCTAGGAGCCTCAGCCGGGTGACCGGAGCGGAGGTTAAGAGGAGTAAGATGGGCAGGGAAAATCCACAGAAAATCTATGAGGTAAGGAGCAGGATGGAAGAGTTAACCGTTGATGTGCTGGTACTTGGCTTTGGCAAGGCCGGCAAAACGATCGCCATGAAACGAGCTGCTGCTGGGGACAAGGTAGCGCTGGTGGAAGAAGACCCCGCAATGTACGGCGGTACCTGCATCAATATTGGTTGCGTACCGACCAAGTTCCTGCTGAACCAGTCTCACAAGCGCAGGGAGTTTAAGCCGGCACGAGATGACCGTAACAGCTTCATCGCCCGTCTTAGGGCCGCTAACCAGAAAATGGTGGAGGGCAAGGGCGTGCTCCTGCTCGACGGACCGGCCCGGTTCGTCGATTCTTCAACCGTGCAGGTGGGGGAACAGGTACAGGTCAGGGCATCCACTATCATCATTAACACCGGTGCTTCTTCTGGAGTTGAGGTGGGCGGACGACTGCACGACTCCACCAGCATCCAGCAGCTTGAGCATACACCGGCTGCCCTGGCTGTTATCGGCGGTGGACCGATTGGTCTTGAGTTTGCCACCATGTTCTCTGGCTTCGGTAGCAGGGTGACCATCTATAAGGGCGAAGGTGACTTTCTACCCGCCCTGGACAGGAACATTGCCCAGGCGGTGCGTGAGCACCTAGAAGCTCAGGGTATTGCCATTGTTGACCGGCGTATTTCGGCAGAGCAGGCCAATGAACAGCTGGGCGATGAGGTTATTCTGGTGGCCACAGGACGCCGTCCCTCAGTTGCCGGGCTTAACCTTGAGGCAGCCGGTGTCGACTACACCGAAAAGGGGATCAAAGTCGACCAGCACTGTCGCACCAGCGTAGAAGGAATTTACGCGGTCGGAGACGTCACAGGTGCACCCCAGTTCACTTACGCCTCCTATGATGATCACCGCATCGTGCTGTCTCACCGATGGGGCGATGGCTCCCGTACCCGCACCGGCCGCCTGCTACCGGCCACTACCTTCATTGACCCACCGCTCTCTACCGTAGGACTTACCGCCCAGGAAGCGGCCCGAGACTATGAGATTGAGGTGCGTGAATCTGCAATCGCTGACCTGGCGATTGTTCCCCGCCCCAAAATAATGGGCCAGCCCGAGGGTATCGCCCAGTTTGTAATAGACCGGACGACCAATCAGATTCTTGGCGCTACCCTCTGGTGCATTGACTCCCAAGAACTGATTAACACGGTAGCCCTGGCCATGACCCAGAAGATTCCTGCTGAAGCTCTAGGAGAGGGTATCTACACCCACCCCTCAACTTCTGAGCTTTTTAATGCGCTACTAGCCTAGCTGAGCACTCTAGGCAGCTCCCAAAAGGCTTGAAGAACCCAAGAAGGAAGTGGGGGTGCACTTTTGGGGTGCCTCCATGCTGACTGGTAGCTCTCAGACGGGGCAGAGCTTGCTTGATGGGGGGCGAGAAACGCAAGAATGCTGGTTTCTCAATCACCCACCGTCCCGTCAATGTTTTCTCGGAGCAAATCAGCGTGGCCCAGGTGCCTGCCCCATTCTTCCACCAGATGCAGGGCAACCCAGCGGTAGGAGAAGCGGGTGCCGTCCTTGAGTTTACCTGTGCTTAGTTGGTCCCAGTTGCTGGCTTCTAGGAGCCGGTGGGTTGCCTGCATAGAGTCTTGTAGGTGTGTGACACACTGAGGGGTTGGGAGTCTAATGTGCCAGTCAGCGTCTGGGTCAGTGTCCCAGTCCATTGATTGCCAGGGCTGGGGTAGGTTTTGGCCTAGGAGAACTTCTTGACGCCAGTAGTCTTCTACAAACCATAGGTGGGCGATCATACCTTTGAGGGTCATAGTGCTGGGTGGAAGAGCCTTGGAAAGCACTTCATCAGACAGTAGGTCCCCGTGCTCATTGTGTATCTTACGTATAAAAACTTGTTGCTGAAAGCTGAGGTAGCCCAGGACAAGCTCTTTTTCATTGCCGGTTAATGATGGTTCACGCAAAGGGGTTTTCATGGTGATTTAGAATACTATAGGTAAATATGAATATCATGATTTACGGTGCAGGAGCCATGGGGCTCTATTTCGCCGCAACCCTGGCGCAAGCCGGTCACGATATCCACCTGAAAGCACGAAGCCCCTGGCCTCTTGCTACGGGGAGCCAGCCAGAGATTACCGTCCAGCGGGCAGACGGTAGTCAGGAGTCGGTCAGCATTGCCAGCGTATTCACCGATGTGACTGAGCAGCTTGATGTTGATGCGGTGCTGATTGCTGCTAAGGCCTGGCAGGTGCCAGGAGCCCTTGAGGAGCTTGACGGTAAAATTCCCAGCTCGGCCCTGCTGTTGACGGTTCAAAACGGTATCACCGCTCCGGAACACTGCGCCCGCACTCTACCGAAAAACCCCACGCTTGCCTCAACCTGCGTGGTCATTGTGGAGCGCAAAAGCCCGCAGACCGTTCACCTACTGGGTCGAGAGGCGCAACTGACGGTGGGGGAGTTCCAGGCCGGAAATAGCTCCGATGGCCTGAGCCGTGTACAGGACATGTTTGAGAGGACACCGGTTGAAATCACTCCGACCAGCGATATTCACCGTGCCCTCTGGAAGAAGCTGGCACTGATTGCCTCCTACGGCGGTGTCGGCGCCGTATCGCAGCTGACGGTGGGCCAAACTCGCTCCCACGACTCAACCCGCAACCTCGTGCTCGAAGCTATCCAGGAAACCGCGAGAGTTGCTCGTGCACACGGCCTTACCTTCACCGAACAGGATGTGCAGGATACTTTTGCGATTTACACCGATGTTTTTGCTCCCGGCACTACATCGTCTATGCAACGCGACTTGGCCGAGGGGCGACCCTCCGAACTGGATGACCAGGTGGGGGAGATCGTCCGGCGCGCAGAAGCGAGCGGAGTAGATGCACCCGTGCAGAACTTCCTCTACCGGGTGCTGAGCGCCCGCGAAGAGATTGTACGATCCCGATAAGCATAAACTTCAGCTTTAGACCTGATGGTTACTGGGTAGTAATGTAATAAAAAAGAATAATTACTTTTCATCTCGTTCAATATATTAAAGTATTGTAGGCAACTTTATCTTGGTTGCCTTCGCACACACATATATCAACGAGAGACACCCCCCATGTCAAAAATGTATCAGGCTAAAAATTCCTGGGCTCAGGCATCTGCCGTTAAAAAGACCGGCCTCTCTTGCCTGGGTTGCTTAGGATGTGGCGGTATTGGTTTTGTTTTCCTCATCATTGTGGCGCTGATTGGCGCTATTGTTTCCCCTAGCAAAAATACAGATACATCCGCGGTTGCAAGCACTGCCAGCGTGAGCGCATCGGTATCGCCATCTGAATCTGCCTCACCGAGCTCCAGTGAAGAGGCTGTGGCCCTTGAAAAGGAAGTAGACGTTCAAGCTATCCCTGCTTCGGATACAAAGGTGGGGCCAACGGCCCAGGCCGCGCTTGACTTGCTCAACACCCTAGAGGTCAAAGGCCGCGCTGAGAAAACCGGGTATGACCGTGCCCTCTTTGGTCAGTCTTGGGCTGACACTGACCGCAACGGTTGCGATACCCGCAACGACATTCTTCGCCGCGATTTAACCGAGATTAAAGTTAAGCCAGGAACCAACGGCTGTAAGGTTTTGAGCGGAGTTCTCAAGGATCCCTATACCGGGAAAACAATTAGCTTTACTCAGGGTAAAGACAGCTCAAATGCTGTTCAAATTGACCACGTTGTTTCCCTTTCTGATTCCTGGCAAACCGGTGCTAAAGATTGGGACTCCGTCAAGCGCGAAAAGTTTGCAAATGATCCCGCTAACCTCCTTGCCGTAGACGGTCCCGCAAATGAGCAGAAGGGTGACTCCGATGCCGCCTCTTGGTTGCCAGCCAACAAGGACTACCGTTGCACCTACATCAGTAAGCAAATCGATATTAAAGCTAAGTACGGCTTGTGGGTAAAGCAGGCTGAAAAAGACGCGATGATTCAGGTGCTTGAGAAATGCGGTGCCAAAGCTACTCCTAAGCCTTCACCGACACCTTCAACCGAGGCCCCCGCCAAGAAAGAAGAATCTGCTCCGGTTCAGGAAGAATCTCCCGCTGTTAAAGAAGAGCCTGCACCTGTTGTTGAGGAACCTCAGCCTGCCCCCGCGGTGGAAGATCCTGCGCCTGCCCAGCCCGCGCCTCTCTACCAGCCACCGGCTGAACCTGCTCCTGCTGCGGTCTACTACAAGAACTGTAGTGCAGCCAAAGCAGCCGGTGCCGCCCCCATCTATGCAGGACAACCCGGCTACGGTTCGCACCTTGACCGTGATGGTGACGGCGTGGCCTGCGAGAAGTAACGGTTAAACATACGCGTCTCTGTAAAGTCGCTAGCTAGTGCCCCGCACCTTGTTAAGGTGCGGGGCTTTTGCTGTTATGAAGCGATAAATTGAGGCGTAGGTCATATAATCGCTGTATGACTGATTTCCCCCTGACTCGCCGCCACCTTTTCCTCGGCCTAGGTGCAACAGCCTTGGCCGCTTCCCTCGTATCCTGCTCAGCCAAAGACACGACCCAGGAACTAGCTGGGCAGCTCGCGGAGGCTCTGAGCAAAAAGGACATAGCCGAGATAGAGTTCTCCGCTGAGAGTGCCGTGTCACCCGCCGATGACTACAAGAAGATAGTGGCCTACATAGGGGAGTCCACCCCGACTGTCACCGTTGCCGGAATCGACAGTGCAGACAGTGGCAAGACCGTTCGGTTGGCCTGGTCGTGGGCTATTCCCGGTGCAGACCAAAAGTGGGAGTACGAGACCCAGGTAGCCCTGACCGAAACCGACAAGAAATGGTTACCGACCTGGGACCCGGCGCTGGTACACCCGAAACTGAAAGAATCGCAGGGGCTTTACGCTAAGACCGAAGAGGCAAAGCGCGGTGATATTTTGGGTGCCTCGGATAAGCTCCTAGTCACCCTACGCCCGGTGGTTATCGTGGGGCTGGATAAATCAGTCCTGACTACCGCCCAGGAACAGGAAACCTCTGCACGGGCACTCGCCAAGCTCCTTGAGATTGACGCCGATACCTATGTGCAGGCCGTCAAAAACGGCGGGGAACAGCAGTTCGTTGTTGCTATTACCCTGCGGCAGGAGGCCTTTGATGCCCTGGACGGTGCCCAGCTTGATGTAATTGCCGGTAGCCACACCGTTAGCACCACTAAGGAGCTTGCCCCCAGTGCCCAGTTCGCCCCGGATATCCTTGGTACGGTGGGGGAGATAACCGCTGAGGACATCGAAAAGTCCAACGGTGCGCTGAGTGCCGGTGATGTTACTGGCAAGGGCGGGCTCCAAGAGAAGTTCAACAGCCTGCTAGCCGGCTCTAACGGCTACAGTGTAAGCCTGATAAACCTCGATGAACAGGGCGTGCTCCTTGAAGGTGGAACCCCCGAAGAACTTACCAGCGTTGAACCTGTCTCCGGTTCTAACCTCACCACAACGCTTGATGCTGATTTACAACAAAAAGCTGTTGATCTGCTTAAAGACCAGACCTCGCCCAGCGCGCTGATAGCCCTGCGGGTCTCTACGGGGGAGGTGCTGGTAGCGGCTAACGGCGAAGCTTCCGAAGGTTATTCCACGGCTCTGCTGGCCCAGTACGCGCCGGGTTCCACCTTCAAGATTGCGACCTCACTGGCTCTGCTCCGCAAGGGTATGACCGCCCAGTCCACGGTGAACTGTAGCGAAACGGCCCAGGTGGAAGGGCGCGTCTTTAAGAATGCCACCGGCTATGACCCTGCCGCCCTGGGCAAGCAGCCTTTGACGGTAGCCATGGCCCATTCCTGCAATACGGCTTTTATCAATGAGCGCGATAAGGTGTCCCAGGCGGACCTGCAAAATGCGGCGCAGGGGCTGGGCCTTGGCATGGAGCTAAATCTGGGTGTTGCCACCTACATGGGTGCGGTGCCCGATACCGATGATGCGGTCACTCACGCCGCTTCTATGATTGGGCAGGGCCAAGTGACGGTTTCCCCGCTGACCATGGCTGTGATGACGGCTTCTGCTGCCAAGGGCGAGATTGTTAAGCCGGTACTGATTAAGGGCCAGAGCCTGGCGGAGGCTAAGCCTACCGGTTCGCAGGCTGTGACGACGGCTGAGAGCAAGGAACTGAGCACCCTCATGCGGGCCGTGGTTACGGAGGGCTACCTGCAAGACCTCAAGAACCTTACCCCCGATGATGCTATGGGCAAGACCGGCACCGCCGAGTTCGGCAACGACAACCCGCCCAAGACCCACTCATGGGTGGTAGCGGTCCACAAGGACATAGCGGTAGCAGTAGTCGTGGAGGACGGCGACCTGGGCGCGGTGACGGGCCAGCCGATTGTGTACGAGTTCTTGAAAATGCTTTAATTTATTTTAAAAATATGCGAAGAACCTTTTGTTCTTGTGCCTGCGCCCCAACCGGGCGGGAACCCTGAGAGCAGGCCCGAACGGTGCAGAACCAGCCACCAAGCACCCGCCCGGTCCCTAGTCTCCTTGACTGAACTGGGAGTTGTAGAGTTCAGCGTAGAAGCCACCTGCTGCCAGAAGCTCCTGGTGGGATCCGGACTCCACGATGTCGCCGTCGCGCATAGCGAAGATAAGGTCGGCGTCCCGGATGGTGGAGAGGCGGTGGGCAATTACAAAGGAGGTTTTACCCTCAGCCAGCTGGCCCAGGGCGCGGGCAATGAGCAGTTCGGTGCGGGTATCAACGGAACTGGTTGCTTCGTCCAGAATCAGTAGCGGCTTATCGGCAATCATGGCCCTGGCGATGGTGACTAGCTGTTTCTGGCCGGCTGAAAGCTGGGTCTGGTCGGTCAACACGGTGTCGTAGCCGGCGGGCAGCTGGGCTACTAGCTCATCCAGCCCCACAGCTGCAATGACCTCATCCAGCTTGTCCTGACTGACCTGCTCCAGGCCGTAGACCACGTTCTCCCGCAGGGTTCCCTCAAAAAGCCAGGTATCTTGTAGAACCATGGCGAAGAGCGAATCAACTTGCTCGCGGGTGAGCTGGTCGGTGGGTACACCGTCAATGCGGATCTGCCCGGAGTCCAGCTCGTAGAAGCGCATGAGCAGATTGACTAGGGTGGTTTTGCCGGCACCGGTGGGGCCAATAATTGCAACCTTCTGGCCGGCTGTGACCGATGCGGTAAAGCCGTGAATGATCTCCTTGCCGGGTTCGTAGCTAAAGCGGACCTGCTCAAAGTCCACGTTACCGCCTACCGGCTGATCCAGCTCGGTTGCCTTACTGCTTTCGTCCTCTAGTTCCTCTGCTTCAAGGAACTCAAAGACACGAGCACCGGCGGCTGCCGCAGACTGCAGAGCGGTAGCTGACTGGGCCAGTTGCCCCAGGGGGTTGGTGAAGAGCCGAACATAGACAATAAAGGCAACAATCACGCCAAAGGTAATCTGCCCCTGCAACACCAGCGCGGCACCCACCACGCAGACCACCACATAGCCCAGGTTACCGATAAAGCCCATGAGCGGGAACATTAGCCCCGAGAAGAACATGGACTTCCAGGCCACCTGGTAGAGGTCCTCGTTGCGGCGGGCGAACTCGGCACGGGCGGCACCCTCACCGTTATAGGCCCGAATGAGCGAGTGTCCTGAGAGGGTTTCCTCAATATGACCGTTGAGCTTACCCAAGAGCCGCTGCTGGGCCACAAAGTATTTCTGGCTGCGTGAGAGCACAAAACCGCTGGCAAACACACCGATCAGGGAAGCTGCAATAGCGGCCAGGGCCATACGCCAGTCGGTGTAGAACATCATGACCGCTGAACCAGCCAGAGTAACGACGCCGGTGACGGTAGTGGCCAGGGAGTTGTTGAGGGTCTGTTGGAGGGTATCGACGTCGTTGGTCACGCGCGAGAGGGTGTCACCGGTGGAGCCCTTATCCAGGTAGGCCAGGGGGAGCCGATCAATCTTGCGGTCAAGGTCAGAGCGCATGGTGCGGGAAACCCACACGGTCGAGCGGGCCATGACCAAACCCTCAACCAGGCTGAGCACCAGCGATGTCACCAGGAAGGCCACAGAAATCCAGGCCAGCTTCCAGACCTGGTCCATATTGACGGAGCCGGTAAAACCCTTTTGAATCTCATCGGTAATAGCGGAAAGGAACTGGGGAGAAATGATATTGAGAATAACGCCTAGCACCGCGGCTACCAGGGCAACCACCATGCGGGGGAGTACCGGGCGCAGATAACCCAGCAGCTTGCCCATGGTTTCTTTGAAAGGCGCGGTGCTCTGCCCCTGGACCCGGTGGCGGGGCGGGCCTCCGGGGCCGGGGTGACCGCCACGGCCACTGGGCTTTTCACTTTTGAGCTGTTGATCGCGTAGCTGGGCAGCCTGTGCTAGCCCCTGCTGCGCAGATTCAAGCAGATAAAGGTCACCGGTTGTTTGGCTATGTTCGGGGTTGGTGCTCATTGGGCAAGCTCCTCTTCGGTCAGCTGGGAGAGGGCAATATCCTGGTAGACCTCATTGGTTGCCAACAGTTCTTGGTGGGTTCCGCTTCCCACGACCCTGCCCTTATCGAGCACGATGATGCGGTCAGCATCGCGGACCGTACCGATACGCTGGGCCACAATCAGCAGGGTTGCCCCGCCAGAGGCCTCCTTGAGCCGGGTGCGGATATCTCGCTCGGTCTTGTAATCCAGGGCAGAAAAAGAATCATCAAAGATCATGATGTGCCCGCCGCGCGCGAAAGCCCGCGCTAGAGAGATACGCTGTTTCTGCCCGCCCGAGAAGTTCTTGCCGTTTTGAGCCACGGGGGCCGCAAAGCCTCCCTCCTTGGTAGAGACAAAACCGGTGGTGGCTGCGCGGTCAGCGGCGGCCACCAGGTCCTCGGCAGTGACAGGTTTTAGCCCCTGGCCAAAGGCAATGTTGGAGGCAATAGTGCCAGAAAACAGGGTATTTTTCTGGGCCACAAAAGCCACCCGGTCACGCAGGTCTTTCTGGTTCCAGTTACGCACATCAACCCCGTCCACCAGTACGGTGCCGGAACGCACGTCGGCAAAGCGGGGGATTAAGTTGACCAGAGTGGATTTTCCGGAGCCGGTAGAACCAATAATGGCCACGGTTTGGCCGGGATCAGCTGTGAAGCTGACCGAGTGCAGGGCATCACCGTCGGCACCGGGGTAGCGGAAGCTCACGTCCCGGAACTCCAAGCTGCCAGCGGGTGCGGTGCCGGTGCTGGCTCCGCCATCTTGGATACCTGCTTGGGTATGGAGAACCTGGCGGATACGCCGCCAGGATACCAGTGCCCTGGGGCCCAAGACAAAGACCATGGTCATCATCATGAAACTAGTAACCACCAGCAGGGCATAGGTGGAAAAGGCAATCATCTGCCCGAAAGTTCCCATACGTTGAGTCAGCTCACCGGTGGAGTTAATGAGGGAGGCACCCAGCACATAGATAGAGAGCGAGAGCGCGGTCATGATAGCTGTCAGCAGGGGCATAATGAAGGCCATGGTGGTGGAGATAAAGAGGGTGTTATCCCGTAGGTCTGTGTTGACGCTCTCAAAGCGGTTACGGTGAAAGTCGCCGGTGATGTAGGCACGAATCACGCGCAGGCCGGTCAGATGCTCACGAGTTACCCGGTTGAGCTGGTCAGTGATCTTCTGCATGCGAATCATACGGGGAATGGCCAAGGACATAGCGGTAGCTAGCACCAGAATGGTCAATAAAACTGCGATGCCGGTGGGAACCGTCCATGTCCAGGACTGGCTGGCAATTTTTGAGCTTGCCCAAAAGGCCATAATGGGTGCTTTGATACTGACCTGCAGGCCCATAACCATGAAGATTTGTACCTGAGTGACATCGTTGGTAATTCGGGTGATGAGTGAATCTGTACCCAAGGTGTTGACCTCGGCGCTGGATAGCTCAAAGGTTTTATCGTAGACAGCGGCTCTGAGGCGACGAGCCAGGGTAGTACCAATAATCGCGGTACAAAAACCTGTAAGAATGGCACAGACCATGCTGGCTAATGCTGCGGCCAGCATCAGGGCACCATCCGGTGCAATGTCGGACAGGGAACTAGTTGGCTGAGAAATGGTGCGGGTAATCTGCTCCATGTACTGGGGTATGCGCAGGTCTAGGTAGACCTGGCTCAGGATAGTCAAGAGAGCAAGGAGGGCTAGTGCCCATTCTCTTCGGTGGATAAAATGATAAATTTTCATGTTTTGCCTGGGTGGTATCTTAAAAAAGAAAAGCACCGCTGCGGACGGCACCGGTGCTTTCCAATTATGAACTACTGCCTGACTTTTGGCTAGGTCAGCTCTTGCTTCTCATCGCTCAGCGTAGCGAACTTTCTTGACTAGGCCTTAGGGTTGTTGAGATCAGAGGCTTGGAAGGTGTTGCAACGGTTCATATCAGCTGTCTTGTAACCGGTCATGAACCAGGCTGTACGCTGGGCACTGGTGCCGTGGGTGTAGGTAGATGAATCGGTGTGGCCCTGGCTTGTCATCTGTATGTGATCATCTCCGATAACCTCGGTTGCGTTGATGATTCTCTCTAAGTCATCGGAGCTAAAGGGCTTGATCTGAACGGGTGAGCTGGTGTCCTCTTGGGCGCCCCTGGCCCAGACACCTGCGTAGCAGTCAGCCTGCAGCTCAACGCGCACCGCCCCGGAGTCTGCACCCTGGGGGTCATACTGGGAGTATTTGAGGTTACCGAGTAGGTTCTGAATATGGTGGCCGTATTCGTGGGCCAGTACATACTGTTCGGCACTCTGGCCGCCGGTTGCCCCTAGCTGGGTTTTCATGGTGTCAAAGAAGCCAGTTTGGACGTAGGCAACCTGGTCGGCGGGGCAGTAGAAGGGGCCTACTGCCTGGCTGGCAGAACCGCAACCGGTACTGACGGTCTCTTGTTTGAAGAGGTCAAGTTTTGGTGCAGTGTAGGCTATACCTGCTTGGTCGGGCAGAGCTGTCTGCCAGAAGTAGTCTAGCGAGTTGGCGGTTGCCACCATGTTGCAGTCGGTGTAGGTATTGGCATCTTCACCGGTCTTGCAATGGGCAAACTTTTCTCCTGAATCACCTTCAACCTGCTGGTAGTTGAAGCCACCACCGCCGGTGACCTGGTTGAGCACGTTAATGCCGTCCTGGCCAAAAATTATTCCAACAGCAAGTACCAGCACGATACCGCCTAAGCCACCACCGATTTTGAGTCCGGAGCCACCGCCTGAGCTGCCGGAACTACCTGAGCTACGTACCCGGTCGGTGTTCAGCCGGGAGTTTTCTTTAAAAGCCATCATGGATACAGCATAAGCTGTGAACTTCCCCTGAAGACCATTTCTGCACCCCGGCGGTTTGCCTTGTCCTGCTTACACCCCGGTAAGTGTTATACCGGCAGACAGAACAATTAGCGAGAATCTAGCCCGCGGGCGGCGAGCGCGTCACCTGTGTCCTGGGCGTAGGAGACGGTGGAGATGACCAGTGGAATGAAGAGACGAAAGCGCGAGACTTTTAGGCCGCGAGCGGTGACTGATTCTTGAAGGAAGGACCAGGTATCGATGATCGTTGGAATGGAGCGAATCATCAGCGCCAGGGCCAGGCCGATGCCTTGTGGGGAGATACCAAGGTGACGGAGGGGTGAGCAGAGCCAGATGAAGCCGTCAATGATGACCGGTAGGGGAGTCGACCAGAGCAGAACCTTGGCGGCAAAGAGCAGGCTGAGTAGACCTAGCAGGGTGTCTGCCCCTCGGGCCAGGCTGCCGGTGTACCAGTAGTAGAGCAGGAGGAAGCCCAGAAGCCAGGCGAGTGATCCTAGTGCCTGCACCCAGGTTATAACTGGTATCTGGGCGAGGGTGCCTAGAGCTATGACGATCACAAGCACAGCCGCCGCGATGCTCCACTGGCTGGTGAGCGTGAGTAGGGCGGTGAGTGTGAGCAGGGAAAGAGCCTTGACGCTCAGCGGTGTTCTGTGGATCGGTGTTTCTAAGGGCTGGTAGGTTCCAAAGAGGTGGTGGGCGGCGTTCACGGGTGGTTCTCTTCAGGGCTTTCTGCAGTGGGCTCTGAATCTACAGCAGGAAAGCCCTCGGCGCACCAGCGCCGGTAGTCAGATAGGATGCTGGCCGTAGGTCCCTGGGCTAGTAGCCTGCCTTCGTGGATTACCAGTGCTTCGGTGCAGGTGGCCGCTAATTCAAGGTCGTGGGTAGAAATCAGGAGTTGCTGAGGCAGGGTGTCTAGTAGCTCAATGAGCTTTAGCCTGTTCCTGAGGTCTAGCAGGGTGGTTGGTTCATCGAGCAGGAGCACGCTTGGCTCTACTGCCAGAACCGCCGAAAGTGCGGTGAGCTGTTTCTCCCCACCGGAGAGGTTGTAGATCGGGTCAAAAGCCCGCTGTTCAACTCCCTGGTGGGCCAGTTGTGTCAGTGCCTTCTCCCGCCGCTCCTTGCGGTCTTTAATGTGCTGAAAGGACAGCTCAACATCTTCAACGCCGGTGGGCATCACCAACTGGGCCCCCGGGTCAGAGAAAAGCATACCCACGTGCGAGCGAACGTGGTTGAGATTTTCGTAGACGCTCAGCCCGTGAACGGTTACTTTCCCGCTACTGAGGGGAGCAAGCCCGTTGAAGAGCCTCAGAAAAGTTGATTTGCCCGAACCGTTGAGCCCAAGGACGGCGGTCCTGTTAGCAGTGAGGGTGACTGTGACATCGTGCAGGAGGGTGCGTTGGCCCGTGCCTGTGGGGGCGGTGACGGTTGCTTGCCAGGTGCTCAGAACGTTCGGCTCAGAAAATACCACTGGGCCTGACTCTCTGGGGGAGCTTCTTCGGGAAGATCGGGAGAAAATCACGGTGTATATAGTACCCAAGCCTTAGCGGCCTGAGCCTGCTAGCGCGGGGAAGGCACGGTGCACCGAGAGGGCAATGGCTACGGCTACAGTGCATTTGATGAGGTCGCCGGGAACGTAAATCATGGCAGCTGCAAGGGCGGTGCCCAGGTCCAGGTGGGCATTGACCATCATGCCTGCTACACCGAAGACTTGAATAACTGCGAAGCCCGCTAATGCGGAGACTGCTAGGCCCAGAGCAGTAACCGCTTTTGAGCGGCTAGGCCCCAAGAAGCGGTAGGCCAGAAAGCCTGCTATAAAAGCGCCGGGAACAAAACCGAGAAGATAACCGAAGGAGGGGGAAGCTAGCACACCGAAGCCACCGCTACCACCGGCAAATACGGGCAGGCCCAGCAGGCCCGCTAGCAGGTAGAGAGCTACCGAAAGACCGGCACGCCTAGCACCCAAGATGAGGGCAACGGTGTAGACCGCCAGGGTTTGTAGGGTAATGGGCACGGCAACCGGTCCGACCGGAATAGCGGGTAGAAGCGAGCAGGCGGCAATAAAGGCGGCAAAGATAGCTATGAGAGCGAGGTTGCGGCCCGGTTGAGCGGCGGTGGTATGGGGTGAAGTCATCATGTCCTCACTATAGGGGAGGCTGAACACCCATTTAAAAATGGAGACTGCACTATCTCATATAGGAAAACCTCACCGAGAAATGCGGAATGCAGAGCGGATACCAGGAAGAAGCCGAGTTAGTGGATCCTGCGGGTATCTTAAACCCAAAAAATCTCTTATTCCGCGCATGAGCTAGATCCTCCAAGTATCGAGTCTTCTGGCTGTAGAATGGTTAGCTGGCATTCAGGGAGCTATCGTTGCCTTTCCTGCGCCTCTCTTTTCACCGTCATACCCCTAGGGAGTTTTACCCCGTGCTATCTGTTTCTAACCTTGAACTGCGAGCAGGTGCCCGCCTGCTCATGGACGATGTTAACTTCCGTATTGATAAGGGTGACAAGGTTGGGCTGGTTGGCCGTAACGGTGCGGGTAAAACCACTATGACCAAGGTACTGGCCGGGCTGACTCTGCCTGCTGACGGTACCGTTAGCAGGGGTGGGACTATCGGCTATCTGCCTCAGGACCCCAAGGTCGATGATATGACTCAGCTCGCTAAGGACCGTATCTTCTCCGCTCGCGGGCTGGACCGTGTTGCCCGTAAGATGCGTCAGGCCCAGGAGATGATGGCCAGCGAAGACCCCGCTGAGCATGCCAAAGGCATGCGCCGCTACGACCGGCTTGAGGCAGAATTTATTGCCGGCGGCGGGTATGCTGCCGAGTCTGAGGCTGCAACCATCACTGCTAACCTTGACCTGCCAGAGCGTGTGCTTAACCAGCCGCTTTCCACCCTCTCCGGCGGTCAACGCCGCCGCGTGGAGCTAGCCCGTATTCTCTTCGCTAACGCCGACACCATGTTGCTCGATGAGCCCACCAACCACCTGGACGCCGATTCTGTGGTCTGGTTGCGTGACTTCCTCAAGAACTACCAGGGCGGGATCCTGGTCATTAGCCACGATGTTGAGCTCATGGAGCTTGTCGTCAACAAGGTTTTTTACCTGGATGCTAACCGCTGTGTCATTGATATCTACAATATGGGCTGGAAGAACTATCTGCTGCAGCGGGAACAAGATGAGGCCCGCCGTAAGCGCGAGCGCGCCAATGCACAGAAGAAGGCTGGCGCTCTCATGGAGCAGGCTAACAAAATGCGCGCTAAGGCAACCAAGGCGGTTGCGGCCCAGCAGATGATTAAGCGTGCCGAAAAGCTCATGCGCGGCCTGGAAGATGAGCGTCGTGTCGATAAGGTTGCCGCTATCCGCTTCCCGGACCCTGCTCCCTGCGGCAAGACCCCGCTTTCCGCCGAGGGCCTTTCCAAGAGCTATGGTTCGCTTGAGATTTTCACCGACGTGGATCTGGCGATTGACCGTGGTTCCCGTGTGGTGGTGCTGGGCTTTAACGGTGCCGGTAAGACAACGCTTTTGCGTATGCTGGCTCAGGCCACCCAGCCTGACACCGGTGAAGTCATTTATGGTCACGGCGCTAAGGTCGGCTATTTTGCTCAGGAACACGAAATCCTGGACGGTGAGCGCACTGTTTTTGAGAATATGAAGTCTGCGGCCCCTGATTTGGACGATACTAAGGTCCGCACCATTCTGGGGTCTTTCCTCTTCTCGGGCGACGATGTCGATAAGCCCGCCGGTGTGCTCTCGGGTGGGGAGAAAACCCGCCTGTCTTTGGCGACCTTGGTTGCATCGTCAGCTAATGTGCTTTTGCTCGATGAGCCTACCAACAACCTTGACCCCGCATCGCGTGAGGAAATCCTGAACGCCTTGAAGAATTACCAGGGGGCAATTGTCATGGTTTCTCACGATGAGGGTGCGGTTGAGGCGCTGGACCCAGAACGTGTACTGCTGCTACCTGATGCGGTAGAGGATCTGTGGAGCAAGGAATACCAGGATCTGATCTCACTGGCATAAGGGGTGCAATCACCGGTTAGGTTCTGTGGCCTTACGCGGGGAACTATAAATGGTCCCTACCAATTTGCCTGTGTGTCTCTTTCTTACGAGTCTTAGTCGTTATGCAGGTCACGTGGCATGGGATCAATAATGTGTGATTGTTGGGTTTGGGGCCAAAAAACCAAATATCACGAAACGGTAACGTCATCTCTTGCCTAGTAAGCCCCAGAGCAATGAGCGTAGAGTAAATACCAGCCCTCGAGGCTAATAACCCCGAGTGCTTATCAAGAAAAACCACCCCGCCGATGTGGTGGAACCACCGGCTAACGCAGGCGTTAGCTAAGAACCTTGAAAGGAAGATTCTATGCTCGAATCACACGACGTACGTTACCCTGAAATCGCCGAAGAGGGCACCGAGGTAGACGTTTTTTGGACTGAAGACTAGGTCAATCACCGCACGTCGTCTTTTGTTTTGCTTCAGTACATTCCATGTGTGCTTCTAGGCTCATAGGTAATTTGCGTGAAGGGGGCCGGAGTTCTTACTCCGGCCCCCTTTCTTTGCCTCTGTCATGGGCTAGCATCTGAGGGCACGCCCGGTACCTACCTATCAGAGATGAATTGGCTGATGAGCTCGCCAGGGGGCAAATGGGTGATGCCCAGGATCGTCAGCGCATAAAGCCCGACATAAGAGGCCAACAGTCCTGAGAAAATATTCTCACGGTTACTGCCAGCATCCCCTAGCACAGGTAGCGCCATATACCCGCTCCTGCGCCACAGAGGGCTGGGAACCAGAGGCTTAAGTGTTGCAGGCCAGAAGGGGTTTACTCCGCGGGTGGTAAGTGCATCACCCACAATATGGGCTGTGGCCCCGGCCAAGATTGCCCAGGGCATCGTAGCAAAAGAATTGGTGTAGATAGTACCCGCCATGACCACCAGCGCACCAGCCCAACCCCCAGGCGCTCTAAAGGTGCGCAGAGCAAGCCCACCCGCAAAGCCAGCCAGCGCCAAAGCGAGGAGTGGTACCCCTGCGTAGGTTAAGCGGTTGGCGCTAAGAGCTAGCACCCAAAAGAAAGCCAGGCCTATCAGAGAATGGGTGCCTTTGCGATGGCCGCCTGAGATTTTGGCAACCAGCCGTACAACCCACCGGCTGACAGGGGGTATGGAATGTGCAATTGACCCGTTGTGGTGATCGATATCGGGTAGCATGCCTGCACCAGCGGCAGCCAAAGTGGTAACGGCGAGCGTGGCGGGATCATCAATTCTGATAATCCCGGATTCATTCAGAGCAAGCCAGGCTGCTGCTGCGCTGATTGAGTGTGAATACCCCATCATGGCGGGCTGAACCTCCTCATGAAAAGCAAAACACCACCCTAGCACATATTCGAAAGTATGTTCTAATAGGATCGGAGGGGCGGCCAAGATCCTCCTTGGGCGGTTATGCACTAGAGTTTCTCGCCTAAGCAGGCAGAGAGGACAAGCCGAAAAGACCTGACATAAACCTTGTCAGTTTGCCCGGTAGAGGAGTTCGACCGGTAGGATTAACCCTGTCCTCCACCGCCTGGTAGCTCAAGGCGATTTTTCTGTTAACTTCACATCGAAAGTCCTCCGTTGAACCAACATACCCAAGGGTCGGCCCACACGGCCCCTGCTGAAACTTCAACCGACATGCTCTACCAGCTAGACGACGTCCCGCCCCTGGGCGTCTCGATTTTACTGGCCCTGCAACATATTCTGGCCGCTTTTGCCGGTATTATCGCTGTACCCCTCGTTGTCTGCACAGCCTTGAATTTCTCCCTTGCACAAACCTCATTGATGGTTTCTGCCTCGATTTTTGTGGCAGGTATCGCCACTTTTATCCAGTCCAAGGGCATCGGGCCCGTGGGTGCTCGCGTCCCCGGCATGATGGGCACCGACTTCACCTTCGTTAACCCCACCATAGCGGTGGGTAGCCAGTTCGGCATGGCTGGTATTGTGGCGGCGACCCTTTCTGCTTCGCTGGTTGAGGTTATCCTCAGCCGCTTCATCAAGCCACTGATGCGGTTCTTCCCGCCACTGATAACCGGTACCGTGGTTGCCCTGATCGGTATCACTCTGCTCCCTGTCAGCATGGACTGGGCGGCAGGTGGTGTGGGCTCCGAGGATTACGGCTCGCTCCAGAACCTCACTATCGCCTTCGGCGTTATGACCCTCACCCTGGCGATTGCTCATTTTGGTCGAGGCATCCTCCGCGCAGCTGCCGTCTTTATTGGCATGGTTGCAGGCTACCTAGTCTGTATCCCTCTGGGTCTGGTCGATCTCTCCGTTGTGGGGGATGCCCCCTGGTTCGCGCTGCCGAACATCTTTGCTTACGGCTTCCACTTTGACTGGGCCTCTACCCTGGCCTTTGTCCCCGCCTACATTGTGTCCACCATCGGTACCGTGGGTATCATGATGGCTATCGGTCAGGCTTCCGGCCGCACCTTGGAGAGCAAACGCGTATCGAACGGTGTTCTAGCGGACGGCGTTGGCTCAGCTATGGCCGGTATTTTCGGCGCAGGACCGAACACTTCTTTCTCCCAGAACGTCGGCCTGATTGCTCTGACCAAGGTGGCCTCCCGCCGTGTCATGATTATTGCCGGCCTGATTCTGGCTGTGCTGGGTGTCTTCCCCAAGCTCTCAGCCCTAATTTCTGTGATGCCTCAACCCGTCCTTGGTGGTGCTGGTGTTATCATGTTCGGTCTGGTTGCGGCTCAGGGGATTAAGACCCTAGCCTCCATTGAATTGGGGGACCGTGAGCTACTCATCGTTTCGGTGGCCTTTGCCCTAGGTATTGGCGTGACCGTACGCCCCGGTATGCTGGCAAACCTCCCCGGCGCCCTCCAGATGATTTTCTCCTCGGGTATCTCAACAGGTACGCTGGTTGCTCTGCTTCTAAACGTGGTTCTATTCGACCGTAAGAAAAAGGTGAGCGCATGAAACTCCTGGAAGAACGCATCCGCAGGGACGGAAGAATCCTGCCCGGAAATATCCTCAAAGTTGACCAGTTCATCAACCACCAGGTGGACCCCCAGCTCATGGTGGAAATGGGACGCGACTTCGCTGAGCACTTCAAGGACGCGGGGATTACGAGGGTTCTTACCCTTGAAGTATCTGGCATTTCAATGGCTATGACGGCCGCCCTACACCTGGGCGTTCCCATGGTTTTTGCCAAAAAGATTTCTTCAAAGACGCTGTCTACCGACACCTACAATTCCAAGGTCTTCTCCTACACCAAGAAGATCGAATACGACATCCGGGTGGACAAGCGCTTTGTCACCCCCGAAGACAGAATCCTGATCATCGATGACTTCCTGGCCAACGGACAGGCCCTCCACGGTCTGACCCACCTGTGTGAGCAGGGCGGTGCTACCGTAGCAGGTATCGGTATTGCGATTGAAAAGGTATTCCAGGGTGGCGGTAAAGATTTCCGCGACCGTGGCTACGATGTTTATTCTCTGGCCATGATTGACCACTTCACCGAAGACGGTGTCGTCTTCAGCCACGAACTAGAGTCAAGCTCCTAGAAACACTCGGGCCCCACACCATCACACGGTGCGGGGCCCGAACTGTAACTAGAGGAGCTTATCGACCAGTGCGTCCTCTTCTTCCTCATCAGTGGGGCGTGAGCGCTTCTTGGGAGGCTTTGGCCGCACAATGGACTTCATATGTGCAGGCATATCGTCCACAAACTCCATACGGCGGCGAATAATTTCTTCGTCTACCTCGCCAATATAGTTGCCCTCAGCGTCATAGAACTGGCTGTAGTAAGCATCGAGTTCAGCGGCAAGCTGGGCGTCAAGCTCATCATTGCGCACCTTTTGGCGGGCAGACCAGAAGAAAGCAACATAGAACATAAGAGCGAAGCAGTACCACTGCACAGAGTAGGACAGGTTAGGGCCGTAATCCTGCTCCGGCTTATCCCTCTGAACCGGTGCGCTTGCGGGAGCCGGGCTTTCGCTGGCCATGACACCATAGTTGGCGGTAGCAAGGTCTAAGCCTGTGAGCTCAGCGATTTCTGGTAAATCGATGGAGGTTATCTGCCCCTTGACCGGCGAGGCCCCCGTATCAATTTCGCCCTCAACAATTCGTGCGGTTAGGGTAATCTCACCGGTGGGAGGCTGGGGAATAGGGGTAGCGGTTGCCGCCGCATCACCAAAAGCCGCTTCGACCCATCCCCGGTTGATAACGATCATCTGACCGGTATTTGTGCGGAAGGGGACCAGAACCTCGTAGCCGTTCAGCCCGTTATAGGGCCTATTGCGAACCAGTAGCTGTTGATCGGCGAGATAGGTGCCAGCCATCTCAACCTGTTGCCACCGCAGATCAGGGTGCGGGGAAGAGAAAAGCTCGGGGGAGTCTGCAAGGAGTATCGGGTCAGCATCATAGTTGAGAGATATTCGCTCGTTACTGAAATCCAGAGCCTCTTTGCGGCTCATCTGCCACTGGGCCAGGTAGAGGCAAATTAGCGAAGCAACCACAGTGAGTGCAAAAATACCAATCCATTTACCAGAGAAAAGAAACCCGTATTTTTTCATCACGTACCTTGCTGAATATGCGCTAAAGAGAGAACCAAGAGCCTATTGTACGGACTCAGCTGGCAACACACCCTAGGAGAGCGGGCGGGTCTGCTTCCAAAAACCGCGTGCCACCAAAAAATCTTGCAGATAGGCCGTGTGCTCGGTACAGGCCGTCCAAGTCTTGCGCCGATCGGGTGTATGGACTTTGGGGTTATTCCACAGAATCTCAGAGGTAGCCGCCGCCTGGCACCCCTTACGTGAACACTTAATGAAATCCGGCTGAGGAAGAGCCGATGATCCACTGTGCTGTGCAGAAGTCAAATTACCGATTATATCCATGCTTACAGTCCTCACTGCCTGACGGAGGAAGAACCCCCGTCATTGTGCTCGTCCTCGACCAGCTCACCGTCAATAACAATAGGTCCATCGGTAGATACAGCTTCTTCCCCCGGTTGCCAATCATGCTCCGCCTGGTCCTGCCGGCTGATTCGCTCCTCCTGCGCCGCTGCAATAGCGGCCTGCTGCTCCGCCGGTAGGTAGGCTGTAAAACTTGACCCACCCTGCTGATGCTCGCCATTTGCCACCACAACCGCTAGCCAAGGGATAATTGCTGCCCCAGCTAAGAAAATCCACTGCCAGACCCCCTCAACCATCACAGCCGCAATGATAAAGATAATGCGTAAAAACATCTTGAAGGCATAGCTTTTGGCGCGTGCACTCACACCTGTCGACTGGCGTTCTGCCGCACCAGTAATCTCAAATACCTCAGAATCACCAGAAGCGTAACCGGCCGCTTTCAAGTCCTCCGCAGTCCAATATTTAGCAGCCATATTTTCACCTCCCGGGCGCAGTTAAAGCTACTTCCACTAGTGTAACCCCAGTCAAACTAACAGAACCCGGCATACTAAATAACACGCGTTTACCCGGTAAACCTGCCCCTGCCCACGCCAAACGCGTAAAATAGGGGCAGAAAAACAACCCCCACCCCAAGGGAAACCCATGAGCAAACAAACCGTACTCATCACCGGTGGCAACCGAGGCATCGGCTACGCCATGGCCCAAGCCTTCAAACAGGCCGGCTACCAGGTAGCTGTCACCTACCGCTCCGGTCAAGCCCCCACCGAGTTCTTCGCCGTCAAAGCCGATGTCACCGACGCCGCCTCCATCGACGCCGCATTCAGCGCCGTAGAAGCCGAATTCGGTCCCATCGGAGTCCTTATCGCTAACGCAGGCATCACCAAAGATACCCTACTCATGCGCATGAGCGAAGAGGACTTCACCTCAGTCATCGACACCAACCTCACCGGTGCCTTCCGCGTCGCCCAGCGCGCCACCAAGGGCCTGCTCAAAAACAAGCGCGGCCGCATCATCTTTATCTCCTCGGTCGTAGGCCTCTACGGCAACCCCGGTCAGGTCAACTACTCAGCCTCAAAAGCCGGCCTGGTCGGCATGGCCCGATCCATCACCCGTGAACTAGGCTCCCGCAACATCACTGCCAACGTGATTGCACCCGGCTTCATCCAAACCGACATGACCGATGCACTCTCCGACGAGATCAAGAAGCAGTACACCGACTCAATCCCCGCCCGCCGCTTCGCCACACCACAGGAAATTGCTGACGTGGCTCTCTTCCTGGCATCAGATGCCGCAAGCTACATCAGCGGGGCCGTGATTCCCGTTGACGGCGGTTTAGGCATGGGGCATTAGGGTGTTAACGGGAATCACATTCCGTTTGCTCTTGTGTGCTCGCTTGCTCGCACCCGCTGCACTCCATCCCGTTGACGGCGGTTTAGGCAT